>NZ_RZSN01000107.1:0-21201 GCF_003997315.1 Mesorhizobium sp. M1A.F.Ca.IN.020.04.1.1 | reverse complement strand
GTCCAGTCCGACGCCCCAAGGTCGAGCGCCGCCTCGCGAATGGTCTTTGGGATCGCGGCGAATCGACTGCGCATCACCACCACCGTCGTCGGCAGCGCCACCAGGATATGGCCGAGCACGATTGCAACGCGCGACGGGCCGAGGCCAATGAGATTGACCAGGATCAAGAGCGAGATGCCGACGATGATGCCGGGGATCAGGATCGGCAGCCGGGCTATGGCACTGATCGTAGCCGCGAGCGGCGAGCGGCCGTAAAGGTCCATATAGGAAACGGTGATGCCGCAAAGCGTTGCCCCCGAGGCAGCAACGACACCGATGACGAGACTGTTGGCCAAAGCGCCGGACAGCACCGGATTGCCGTAGAGGGTCTCGTACCAACCGAGCGTGAAGCCCTGCAGCGGAAACGCCGCCTGGATGGAATCGTTGAAGGAAAACAGCGGGATCAAAAGGATAGGCAGATAGAGGAAGACGAGATAGGCAAGCACATAGAGGCCGAGCCAGCGACCGCCCGCATTTGCCTCTTTGCGCGCCGCGCTCATGTGCGGCTGCCAAACCGGCGGTCGGCGCCGCGCGCGACCAGGACCACGCACAGGATGACCAGCATGACGCAGACCGACAGGGCCGCGCCGAACGGCCAGTCATTGGCCTTGCCGAATTGCGACTGGATCAGCGTGCCGATCATGGTGCTGGCCGGGCCGCCGACCATAGCCGGCGTGACATAGTCGCCGACGGTCGGCACGAAGACAACGAGAGCCGCCGCCAGCACGCCCGGCATCGAATTGGGCAGCACGACGCGGCGGAACGACGTGAACGGGCGCGCGCCGAGATCGGAGGCGGCTTCGAGCAGCGATTTCGGGATGGTATCCAGCGCCACGTAGATGGGCAGGATGGCGAAAGGCGCGTAGGCGTGCGCAAGCGTCACCACCACCGCGGCCGGCGTGTTGAGGAAGGCGAGCGTCGGCTCCGACCAGAGGCCGCTTTCGATGAAAGCCGAGTTCAGGACGCCGTTATAGGCAAGCACGATCTTCCAGGCAAAGACGCGCAAAAGGTAGCTGGTCCAGAACGGCAGCGTGACCAGGAAGAGCAGCAGGTTGCGCCGGCGGCCGGCATGGAAGGCGAGGTAATAGGCGACCGGATATGCAGTAGCGACGGTGGCGAGCGTCACCAGGCCGGCGATGACCAGCGAGCGCAGCGTCACCGTCCAGTGGAGCGGATCGGTGGCCACAGTTACGAAGTTTGCCGCCGTCAGGCCGGCGCCGAGCAGCGAGCCGTCATTGCTCCTGAAGGCAAGGAAGAGCACAAGGCCGAGGGCAAAGAGGATGAGGAAGAAGGTGACCACCCCGCCGGGCAACAGCATGGCAAAGCGGAAAACCGGCGAGATGCGGGTTTCCGGCGATGGTCGCGCTGCAACGATGGTGGACATCTGCTAGCTGCCCATCGGATTTTTGAAATCAGCTAATGATTTTTCATATTCCTGAAACTGTCAAGCTAAATCGGTGATGCGCTGCCGCGTTCAACTTCAGCGCTCGAAGGCATCCAGCATCCGATAACAGGCGATGGTGGCGGCAACGCCGACCTGGCGGAAGGCGTGGAACGGGATCGGCCGGATCGGCGACAGCGGGAAAGGCAATCGACTGACATCGCCGGTCGCGAGGTAACCCGCCATGCGCTTGCCCAGCGCGCTCATCAGTCCGACGCCCCTGCCCTGGCAACCGACCACGGCGAGCAGGCCCTTTTCCGGCTCATGCAGGTGCGGGAGATGATCCGGGGTCATCGCCACACGGCCGAACCAGCGCTTTTCGACGGCGATGCCGGCAAGCGCCGGATAGAGGCGCAGCAGCGCGCGTTCGCAATGCGCCCAATCGGCCGCGCTTGAAGGCAGGGCCATGCGGCCGCGTCCACCCAACACCATCCGGCCATCAGGGCCCTTGCGGTAATAGACCAAGATGCGGCGGGAATCGGAAACGGCTTGCCCGCCGGGCAGGATGCTTGCCGCAAGCTCGGCCGGCAGCGGCGCCGTGGCGATCTGGAAGGAATGCAGAGGCACAATCGTCCGGGCAAGCCCGGGGAGCAGGCCGTCCGTATAGGCGTTGGTGGCGAGCACGACCGCCTTCGCGCGCAGTTCGGCGCCGCCTTGCGTGGAGACCCGCCAGACGCCCGCTTCCTTGGTGAGCCTCACCACCCGCTGCTGTTCGGCGATCCCGACGCCGACGTCCGAGGCGACGCGGGCAAGCTCGAGCGTGTAGGACAGCGGATCGATGACGCCGGCGCGGCGGTCGAGCCAGCCGCCAAGATAGCCCTTGGCGCCGATCATCGCGGCGATCTCGGCCCGGTCGAGCAGCTTGACGTCGGCGCCGCGCGCCCGCCATTGCCGATCCCGGTTCGCCGCCGCCTTCAGCGCGGTCTCGGTGTGCGCGGCCTGGATCCAACCGTTCCGCGTGTACGGCACCGCAAGCTTCTCGTCACGGATCACATCGAACACCGCGTCGGCCGTCGAGGCGGCGAAGTCGACCAGGACCTCGCCGCGCTCCTTGCCAAAGTGCTCGATCAGCCATTCGGGATCATATTTGAGGCCGGGAATGACCTGGCCGCCGTTCAAGCCCGACGCGCCCTGCCCGATCGCGCCGGCATCCAGCACCTGGACGGAAAGACCGGCGCGGGCCGCGTGCAAGGCGGTCGACAGACCCATGATGCCGCCGCCGACGATCACCGCGTCGAGCGTGCCGTCGCTCGACAGCTCGGACTGCAACGCCGGAGCTGTTGGGGGCTTTTGCCAGATCGGATCGGAAAAGGCTGCGGGCAATTGGTCACCTGAGGCGCTGGAGGCTCGTGAAAATCCTATTGCTGATTTCATGAGCTTGAAAGGGGACCCGATGGGCCAGTCGGCGCTTGGCTATGTGACAGCATGCCATTGGCTCATAACCTCGCCATCGATGGGATAGACGTTTGCCTTAAATCCGGGGAAAGTGCCGCGCGACAATCGAGAGGACAGAAGACCATGACCGATTTAACCCGCCTCCCTGGCGACGGCCTTTTCGTCGGCCGCGCCAGGATCAGCGAAGCCTCCCATCCGCTGGTGGTCACGGTGCGCGCAGGCGAGGTCATCGACATCACGTCGAGCGCGGCGCCTACCGTGCGCGACCTCTGCGAGCTGAAGGACCCGGCCGCCTACGTGCGCTCGGCCCGGGCCAAGGCGATCGGCACACTGGAAGACATCGCAGCCAACAGCTTCGAGTCTCAGCGCGACGCCAAGAAGCCGATCCTGCTCTCCCCCCTCGACCTGCAGGCGGTGAAGGCTTCCGGCGTCACCTTCGTCGTCAGCCTGCTCGAGCGCGTCATCGAGGAGCAGGCGCGCGGCTCCGCGGAAAAGGCCGACGCCATCCGCGCCGACATCGCCGGGCTGATCGGCCATGATCTCTCCAAGCTCAAGCCAGGGTCGCCGGAAGCGATGGAGATCAAGGCCAAGCTGATCCAGCGCGGCGCCTGGTCGCAATATCTGGAAGTGGGCATCGGCCCCGATGCCGAGATCTTCACCAAATGCCAGCCGATGGCCTCCGTCGGCTTCGGCGCCGATGTCGGGCTGCATCCGGTCTCCACCTGGAACAATCCGGAGCCGGAGATCGCGATGATCGCCGACAGCTCGGGCCGCATCGTCGGCGCCACGCTCGGCAACGATGTCAATCTGCGCGATGTCGAAGGACGCTCGGCGCTGCTGCTCGGCAAGGCCAAGGACAACAATGCTTCCGCCTCGCTTGGACCTTTCATCCGGCTCTTCGACGAGACCTTTTCCATCGCCGACGTGAAGCGCGCCACGGTGCGGCTAAGCGTCGAGGGCGAGGACGGTTTTTCGCTGGAGGGCGCAAGCTCGATGGCCGAGATCAGCCGCTCGCCGGAAGAGCTGGTCAGAGCCGCGATGGGACCGCATCACCAATACCCGGACGGGCTGGCGCTCTATCTCGGCACCATGTTCGTGCCGTCGAAGGATCGCGGCGAAAAGGGCAAGGGCTTCACCCACAAGGTCGGCGACATCGTCACCATCTCGTCGGAAAAGTTGGGCGCGCTGACCAACCGGGTGCGCCTGTCGCCCGACTGCCCGCCCTGGACCTACGGCGCCAGCCACCTGATGCGCGACCTCGCCAGAGCCGGTCTGATCTAGCAGCGGATCACAACGGCATACGCTTGCTCATCACTGGAGGCTGATGAGCGCAGCGGCGTTTGCCGGGAAAATATCACGGTAACTGATGCAATCTGATGGGATTGCTGATGGCGTGCGGAGCTGTGCCAACATCCATTGACGATCGAGGCTTGCCAGCGGCCGAAAAAGGGAATGCTCTAGAGGCGTCCGGTCGGCGCGGGCAGGAAGATGCGATCCTTGAGGACCGCATCGCGCCTGATGTGGAGGTGGTTTTCAACATGGGAGGAAATCGATGCTTTCGAGGCTGAGACTGTTCGTGCTTGGCTTGATCGCGGCAATCGCCATTCCGGCGATGGCCGAGGCCAAGACCTTCTACTGGATTTCGCATGGCGGGCCGGCCGATCCGGTCTGGACCTACTTCCTGGCCGGTGCCAAGCAATGGGCGACCGACACCGGCAACAAGGTGAACACCTCGTTCCACAATGGCGACGTTGCCTCGCAGCAGGAGGCTGTTCGCGCCGCCATCTCGGCCAAGGCCGACGGCATCGTCACCACCAGCCCCGATCCGGGCAGCCTCGTCGAGATCGTCAAGGAGGCCCGTGCGGCCAACATTCCGATCATCAACTTCAACACGCCCGACCCGAAGGCCAACTTCAACGCCTATGTCGGCGGCGACAACGTCACCTTCGGCAAGCACTGGGCGCAGTATCTGGTCGACAAGGGCCTGGTGAAGAAGGGCGACTTCGTATGGATGCCGGTGGAGGTGCCCGGCGCCACCTATGGCGTGCAGGAAGAGGAAGGCATCAAGAGCGTGTTCGAGCCGCTCGGCATCACCTATGAGGTGACCGAGGCGACGCTCGACCAGGCCGAAGTGATCAACCGCATGGTCGACTATCTCACCGCCCACAAGGGCAAGGTGAAGGCAATCATCGGCCTCGGCGACCTCGTCACAGGCTCGGTCAAGCGCGTCTTCGACCAAGTCGGCGTCAAGCCGGGCGAGATCCCCGTTGTCGGCTGGGGCAACTCGCTCGACACCACCCAGGAAGTGCTGAACGGCTATGTCAACGCCGCGCAGTGGCAGGACCCGCAGGCGACCAGCTACATCGCGCTTTCGATGGCGGCGATGGCGTCTGCCGGCATTCCTCCGGGCTTCAACGTCATCACCGGCGCGCTCTATGAAAAGGATACTGCCGGCGTTTATGACAAGATCCTGTCCGGCAAGTAATTGCTGACATTAACGGTCGCGGCTTTCGGGCCGCGATCGCTTCCTGGACCGTCGAGTCCTGACTGATCGCAGCGGGCTCGCCAATCATTCACATCGCGGGCCCAATGGAAAACCGTTCCTTCATCCAAAGTTTCATCGCGCGGCCGGAATTCGGGCCGTTGGTGCTGCTGATCGTCGAACTCGTCATCTTCTGGGGCATCAATCCGGATTTCCTGTCGCCGCAGAACATCTCGAACATCCTTGCCTTCACCGTCGAGCTTGGGCTGATCGCGCTGGCGATGACCTTGCTGATGACGTCGGGCGAATTCGACCTGTCGGTCGGCTCGTTGTTCGGCTTCTCGCCGGTGCTGATGTGGACGCTGTTCAACGGCGGGGTCACCTCGCTGGAGATGGGCTTAGCCATCGCGCTGGTGGTCGCGGCCTTGATCGGGCTTGTCAATGGCTGGTTCGTCACGCAGCTCAAGATCCCGTCCTTCCTGGTCACGCTCGGGATGCTGCTCGTCGTGCGCGGCACCGCGCTTTTCGTCACCGACGGCTTTCCGCAGCGCACCTGGAGCGCCGAAGGCAGCTGGCTTGCGGACATCCTGGTCGGCGACTTCTACGTCGGCCCGTTCCGCATCTATGCCTCGCTGTTCTGGTTCATCGGCGCCGCGATCGCGCTCGGTTATGTGCTGACGCAAAGCCGCACCGGCAACTGGATCCAGGCGGCCGGCGGCAATCCCAACGCGGCGCGCGCCCGCGGCGTCAATGTCAGCCGGGTCAAGATCGGCCTGTTCATCCTGTCGGCGGTGATGGCCTCGCTCGCCGGTGTGATCTCGTCGCTGCGCACTTCGGCTGCCAATCCGAACAGCGGCACCGGCTACGAGCTCGAGGTCATCGCCATGGTGGTCATCGGCGGCACGGCGCTGACCGGCGGCCGCGGCACCATTATCGGCACGGTGCTCGGCATCCTGATCCTGCGCGTCATGCGCAACGGCATCGTGCTGATCGGCGTTCCGGGACTTGCCTACAACATCTTCATTGGCGCGATCATCCTCGGGATGATGGCGCTGCACTCATGGCTCGAACGCCGGCACCAGGCAGGGACTTGAAGACGATGGCCGAGCCTCTGATCCGCATGACGAACATCCGCAAGTCCTACGGGCGCGTACAGGCGCTGGTGGACGCCAACTTCCACGTCAACGAAAAGGAGATTGTCGGCCTGCTCGGCGACAACGGCGCCGGCAAGTCGACGCTGATCAAGGTGCTGTCGGGCGCGGTGCCGCTCACCAGCGGCGACATTTTCGTGCGCGGCAAGAAGGTGAATTTCCGCGGCACCAGCGACGCGATCGCTGAGGGCATCGAGACGATCTATCAGGACTCCGCGCTCGTCACGCAGCTGTCGATCGCCCGCAACCTGTTCCTGGGGCGCGAGCCGATCAAACCGCCGCGTTTCCTCAATCGCATGGACCAGGAGGCGATGAACACGGTGGCACGCGACCTGCTCAAGCAGGTCGGCATCTCCAAAAACATCCCGCCGACGACGCCGATCGGCTCGCTGTCGGGCGGCGAGCGGCAAGCAGTGGCGATCGCGCGCGCCATGCATTTCGACAGCGACCTCATCATCCTCGACGAGCCGACCAACAATCTCGGCGTTGCCGAGACGCAAGGGGTGTTGAGCTTCGTGCGCGGCGCCCGCGATTCCGGCCACTCCTGCATCTTCATAGCCCACAACATCCACCATGTGTTCCAGGTCGTCGACCGCATCGTGGTGATGCGCCGCGGCAAGGTGGTGGCCGATGATATCGATCCGAAGAAGACCACAGTGGCGGACGTCGAACGCGTCATCACCGGCATGACGGACAAGGAGATCCGCGATGCGATTTCCGACCGCCCGCAGCCGCATGGCTGATTTGGCCTGACCTTGATTTTTGACTGGGGCTCGATCCTCCCATGACCGGACCCATGAAAGCGACCGTAGCCGACATCGCCAGAAGCTGCGGCCTGTCGACCGCGACGGTCGACCGAGTGCTCAACAACAGGCCGGGCGCAAGCGCGGCCAACCGGCAGCGCGTCTTGGAGGCGGCAAAGCAGCTCGGCTATCTGCCGACGCTCGATCAAGTCGTGCTGCCGTCGAAGCCGGCGCATCTCGAATTCTTCCTGCCGATCGGCAGCAACGCCTTCATGGCCGACCTTGCCCATCATATCGAGGACTATGCCGCGCGCCTGCCGCTGGTCGCCTCCTGCCGCATCCACAACCTCGCCGGCATATCGCCGGGCGCGCTGCAAGGCGCGATCGAGAACCTCTCGCTCAAGGCCAACGGCGTCGGCGTCATCGCCGTCGACCATCCACGCACGCGCAACATTTTGCGCGAGCTGGTCGAGGCCGGCATTCGGCTGGTCACGCTGGTTTCCGATGTGCCCGCGGCCCCTCGCTCGGCGTATGTCGGCATCGACAACCGGGTTGCCGGACGCACGGCGGCGCTGCTGATGGGCCGCTTCCTTGGCGGCCGGATGGGGCACCTCGCGATGGTCGTTGGCTCGCGCTCCTACCGCGGCCACGAGGAGCGCGAGATGGGTTTCCGCTCGGTGCTCGCAGAAGAGTTCCCCAATCTCACCGTCTCCAGCGCCGTCGAGATCAACGACGAGCCCGACGCTAGCTACAGCGCGACCATGAAGGCCTTGCACAACGAACCGGAACTGCTCGGCATCTACTGCGTCGGCGCCGGACGCTCCGGCGTGGCCAAGGCGTTGCTCGAGGCCAAGCCGCGCAGAAAGCCCGTCTTCATCTGCCATGACCTGACCAGGGAAACACGCCGCTATCTGGTCGACGATCTCGCCGACGTGGTCATCGACCAGAACGCGCGGCTGATTGCCGAGCAAGCAGTGATCCGCCTGCTCGGCTCGATCGCCTCGTCGGCGCCGTACCTGACCAAAAAATTCATCGAGCCCCGGCTGATCATGAAGGAAAACGTGCCGGTGCAGTAGGCGCGAATAGCGTCATTGCCGTCGCCTCACTGATTTGTCAGACGATTGATCCGGCAAATCTGCACACCAGCTATGCACGTTTCGTAGTTGCCGAATGGTTGGGCAAATCGTAATTATTGCGGCGTCGGATGTCTTCCTCCTCCCAGACACCGGCGCTGAATGCGGTGCTCCTCCTCCCGCGCCGTATTCGAAATCGAAGCCCGCTGCCTCCTCCTCCCGGCAGCGGGCTTTTTCTTTGCCTGCACTTAGGCGGAGCGCCCCTCACCCGGATATTGCCGAGTCGAATTGCCTTGCAATTCGAGCAATCCGAACTCTCCTGGGGAGAGAGGAGACGGGTCAGCGCCGGCGCTAGCCTGGCCGCGAAGCGGCCGCATCAGGGGAAGCCGCATTCAGCGTGCCCGGAACGAGGCGATCAGGCTCTCGGCCATGCGCACGAACTGCGCGCTCGGGCCCTCGGCGCCAACGCTCTGCATCGAGACGCGCGCGCCTTCGAGCAACAGCGACAGCGTATCGGCGAGCAACTCGGCCTGGCCGATGCCGGCATCGCGGCAGAGCGCAACCAGCTTCTCGCGCTGGGCTTCCTTCAGTTCCTTGATGACGCGCCGTGCCGGGTGATTGGTCTCGGTGAGCTCGACGGCGGCATTGGCCATGTCGCAGCCGCGACTGTCGGCGCTGAGCAGCTCTGAAGCCTTGCGGACCCAGGCATGCAACTGCGCGAGCTTGTCGCCGGGATGCTCGGCCTCGAACTCGTCCCATATCCTTGAAGCCTTCGCCGCCGTGGCGCGCAGGCATTCGATGATCAGATCGTCCTTGGATTCGAAGTGACGATAGAGCGTCATCTTGTTGGTGCCGGCAGCCTCCGTGATGGCGTCGACGCCGACGCCCTTGATCCCGTGCTTGTGGAACATGTCCTGCGCCGTTTCCAGGATGCGATCCCGGGGGCGGGAACGTTCCGCAACGCCGTCAGTCATCATGCTCTCCTTTCGTCGTTTCCAAAAAAACCGAGGTCACCTCTTGACTAGGGTGTTACCGGTCTGTAACTTTCAGATGTTACTTACTGGTAACACCTATATCACTCCCCGTCAAACGACAAGGCCCACCGATAGCCCTGCCAGAGTGAGATAGGAGAAAACCTGCTTGTCATGCGGCTTCGGCCGGTGAAAACGAGAAAAAAGCGGTCCGTGATCATCCGATGCGGGCCGCAGCAAGGAGCCGCTCCTATGCAAAAGCGCAAAGACCTGACGATCGACGAAGCCATCCGGGATCCGATGATCCGGCTGGTGATGAAGGCTGATGGGGTCGATCCCAACGCCTTCGAACGGATGCTGCGCTCGCGCGCCGCGGAACAGGCGCCGGACGATGTCCTGCCATCCTTTTTGGAGGATTCCGGCTCCGTCCGGGCCCGGCGCCTGCGCCATTTTGCAAAACCGTTCGGCGAGGCATCCGCGTCATGGTGAACTTCTTCATCCACCGCCCGATCTTCGCATCGGCGATCGCCATCATCATGGTGCTCGCCGGTGCGATCGCCTATTTCCTGCTGCCGGTCTCGCAGTTCCCTGACATCACGCCCCCGCAGGTCGTGGTCAGCGCCCATTATCCAGGCGCCAGCGCGCAGGTGGTGGCCGATACGGTCACCACGCCGCTGGAGCAGCAGATCAACGGCGTGCAAGGCATGACCTATATGTCGTCGACGAGCTCGAATGACGGCTCCTCGACCATCACCATCACATTCGACGTCGGCTATCCGCTGAGCACCGCGGCCGTCGACGTCCAGAACCGCGTCTCGCAGGCCGCATCCTCCCTGCCGGCCATCGTCAACCAGGGCGGCGTCACGATCAAGAAGCAGAACCCGAACTTCGTTCTGATCGTCGACCTCACCTCGCCCGACGGCTCGGTCGATCCGGTGGCGCTGAGCAACCTCGCCTATCTCCAGGTCGTCGATCCGCTGAAGCGGCTGCCTGGCGTCGGCGACGTGCAGATCTTCGGCGAACGGCGCTATTCGATGCGCGTCTGGCTCGATCCGGACAAACTGGCCAATCTCGGCATCACCGCCGTCGATGTGCAGAACGCCATTTCCGAGCAGAACGTGCAGGTGGCGGCGGGCAAGATCGGCCAATCGCCGGCGCCGGCCGGCACCGCCTTCGAGATGCAGGTCAATGCGGTCGGCCGTTTGAGCGACCCGAAGGAATTCGGCGACATCGTCGTGCGCGCCAACTCGCAGAACGGCTCGCTCGTGCGTCTGCGCGACGTCGCCCGCATCGAGCTCGGCGCGCTGCAATATTCGTCATCGGCCTTCTTCGGCAAGGACCCGACCGTGGTGCTCGCCGTCTACCAGATGCCCGGCTCCAACGCGCTCGACCTGCAGCAGCGGGTCAAGGACAAGATGCAGGAATTGTCGGCGCGCTTCCCGAAGGGCGTCCACTACGCCATGCACTACGATACGACGCGCTTCGTCTCGGCCTCGATGCATGACGTGCTGATCACGCTCGGCGAAGCGCTGGTGCTGGTGGTGGCTGTCGTCTTTATCTTCCTGCAGAGCTGGCGCACCACCATCATCCCGACCATCGCCATCCCGGTGTCGTTGATCGCGACGCTGGCGGTGATGTACATGCTGGGCTTCTCGCTCAATATGCTCTCGCTGCTCGGCATGGTGCTGGCGATCGGCCTTGTCGTCGACGACGCCATCGTCGTGGTCGAGAACGTCGAGCGACAGCTGGAGGCCGGCCTCAAGCCGCTCGCCGCGACGCGCGCGGCGATGGCCGAAGTGACGGGCCCAATCATCGCCACCACCGCGGTGCTGATGGCGGTGTTCATCCCGGTCGCCTTCATCCCCGGCGTTTCGGGACGGCTCTACAACCAGTTCGCGCTTACCGTTGCGATCTCGGTCGGCATCTCCGCCTTCAACTCGCTGACGCTGAGCCCGGCGCTGAGCGCCGCGTTCCTGCGCCATCGCGGCGAAACGCAGTTCGTGCTGTTCCGCTGGTTCAATGCCGGCTTCGACTGGCTGTCGCATGCCTACGCGCATGGCGTGCGCATTCTGATCCGGCTGCGCTGGGCCATGCTCGGCCTGTTCGCGGCGGGCTTGGTCGCCACCTATTTCGTCTGGCAGAAGCTGCCCTCGACCTTCCTTCCGGTGGAGGACCAGGGTTATTTCTTCGTCGTCATCCAGTTGCCGGACGGCGCTTCGCTGGAGCGCACCGACGCGGTGGCGCAGAAGGCGCGCGACATCCTGCAGAACACGCCCGGCGTCGACATCGTCGGCTCGATCAGCGGCCTGAACTTCCTCACCAGCGCCGCGCAATCGAACTCGGCGGTGGAGTTCGCCATCCTGAAGCCGTGGGACGAACGCGGGCCCGACCAGAACGCATCGAAGCTGGTCGCCGAGGTGCGCAACAAGTTGCTGCAGATACCGGACGCGTTTGCGCTCTCATTCGATCCACCCTCGATCCCGGGCCTCGGCACGACCGGCGGCTTCGAATTCCAGGTGGAAGACCTTTCGGGCCGCGGCAGCGCCGCGCTCAACGAGGTCACGCAGGCGCTGATCGCGGAAGCACGCAAGCAGCCGGAGCTCAATCCGCAGCAGCTGTTCTCGTCCTTCTCGACCTCGACGCCGCAGTTCAACTACGACCTCGACCGCAGCAAGGCGAAGCTGCTCGGCCTCAACCTGCCCGACGTGTTCAACACGCTGCAGATCTATCTCGGCTCCCTCTACGTCAACGACTTCAACCTTTTCGGCCGCACGTTCCGGGTGACGATCCAGGCCGACAAGGACGCGCGCGGAAACGCGAACGACATCTCGCGCCTCTACGTGCGCAATGCGTCCGGCGGGATGGTGCCGCTGAGCACACTGGGCAAGCTGGTGCCGATCGTCGGTCCCGAGACCGTGCCGCATTACAACAACAACGCATCCGCCCTCATCAACGGCGGCGCGGCGCCAGGCTTCTCGTCCGGACAAGCGGTCGCGGCCATGGAGCGGGCGGCGGCAAACGTGCTGCCGCGGGACTTCGGCTATGAATGGACCGGCATCACCTATCAGGAGCTCCAGGCCGGATCGATCGCCTCGATCGTGTTCGGCCTGGCGATCGTGTTCGTCTTCCTGATCCTGGCGGCGCAGTATGAAAGCTGGGCTATGCCCTTCATGGTGCTACTCGCCGTGCCGCTCGCTTTGTTCGGCGCCTTCGTCGTGCTCTTGCTGCGCGGCATGCAGATCGACGTCTACTCTCAGATCGGTTTCGTCATGCTGATCGGCCTGGCGGCGAAGAACGCGATCCTGATCGTCGAGTTCGCCCGACGGCGCCGCGAGGAAGGCCTGACCATCGTCGAGGCGGCGATGGAAGCCGCGCGGCTGAGGCTGCGGCCGATCCTGATGACGGCCTTCGCCTTCATCCTCGGCGTGCTGCCGCTGATGTTCGCGACCGGCGCGGGCGCCGCCAGCCGGCAGTCGATCGGCACCACCGTCTTCGGCGGCATGGTGGCGGCGACGATCCTGTCGCTGGTCTTCGTGCCGGTCTTCTATGCGGTAATCGAGAAGCTGCGCGAGCGCGGCGGCGAGAGCGAACCTGCCGCGGGGCCTCACCATGCCCCGCACCAACAAGAGATTGAACCGACCGCCGAGCCCGTCCGGCTCGCCCAGGCGGCCGAATAGGATTGGAGACCAACATGCGTAAATGGAAAATCGCTTTGGGAACGGCGGTCGCGCTGGGCGCAATCTCGGTGGCAAGCGTGCACCTGCTCGACATGGGCAATCTCAGCCTCAGCGCCAGCACTGCGGGCGCGGCACCTGCGCCCAAGGCGTTCGTCATGCCGGTCCCGGTGGTCAACGTCGTCAAGAAGACGCTGCCGATCTATCTCGACTACGCCGCGCGCGTCGAGCCGATCCGCAACATCACCCTGCAGGCGCGCGTGCCGGGCTATCTGCAGGAGCAGACGGCGCAGGACGGCAGCGACGTCAAGCAGGGCGACCTGCTTTACCGGATCGCGCCCGAGGACTACCAGGCAGCGCTCGACCAGGCGAAGGCGCAGGTGCAGCGCGACGCGGCAGCGCTCGATTACGCGCGGTCCAACCTCGGCCGTGGCACCGACCTTGCCAAGGCCGGGTACCTCGCCAAGGACAGCTTCGACCAGCGCACCAGCAACTTGCGCACGGCCGAAGCCGCCCTTGCGGTCGACCAGGCGGCGGTGCGGACGGCCGAGCTCAATCTCGGCTATGCCGAGATCAAGGCACCGTTCTCCGGGCGGATCGGCCGCAACCAAGCCTCGGTCGGCACCCTGGTGAGCGTCGCCGGCACGGTTCTCAACACGCTGGTGCAGCTCGACCCGATCTACGTCACCTTCAATCCGAGCGAGACCGACCTCGTCCAGATCGAGCAGGCGAAGGCCAACGGTCCGATTGCGGTCGACGTGCTGTTGCCCGGCGAGACCGAGCCCAGCCAGAAGGGCCAGCTCACCTTCATCGACAACACGATCGATCATTCGACCGGCACGATCACGGCGCGGGCAACGATCGGCAACGCCAAGTTCGCGCTGCTGCCCGGGCAGTATGTGCGCGTGCGGCTGCATGTGAAGCAGCAGCCCAATACGCTGATGGTGCCGCAGGTGGCGCTGGGTTCCAGCCAGCTCGGCAAATACCTGTACGTCCTCGGCAAAGACAACACTGTAGACCAGAAGCTGGTGTCGCTCGGCCCGACCGACGGCGATCTGATTTCCGTCACCTCAGGCATCTCCGAGACCGACCAGGTGATCACCGGCAATTTGCAGAAGATCGGACCCGGAATGCCGGTTTCTCCCTTGCCGCAAACGAAACCGGCCAGCTGATAATCCCATCAGTCCCGGTCCGACGGCGCCCTCGACACCCACACCGAGGGCGCCGTTTTGTTTGCGCGCCTGCAACCGGGAAAAAATCGATAGCCACCCTCTTGTTGGATTGTCGACAATCTGCTTGTCTTGCAGTCGGTTCATCCCGGAGTGGCCCACATGTCAAAGCTGGATTTCAGTCCGATCGCGGATACGACGCGCAGGGCCGAGATCGTCGCGCTGCTCAGGCGCGCCATTCTGACCGGCCAGCTGGAGCCTGGGCAGAAGCTCAACGAACTCCGCATTTCCGAGCAGATGCGGGTAAGCCGCGCGCCGCTGCGCGAGGCGATGCGCGAGCTGGTGCAGGAAGGCATCCTGACCAGCATTCCCTATGCCGGAACCTTCGTTGTCGACGTCGCCGCCAAGGACATCGTCGACGCCTATTCCCTCAACAAGGTGCTCGACGACTTTGCCATCCAGCTCGCCTGGCCGCAGCGCGACCAGCGCTTCTTCGACGAGCTCGACCGCCGCCACGAAGCGGTGAAGCAGGCGACGCGGGCGCTCGACACCACGCGCCAGATCGAGACGGCGCTGCAGCTGCACGGGCTGGTCTATGAGTGGGCCGACAATTCGGTGCTGCTCGAAACCTGGCAGCGGCTGACCAGCCGGCTGCAAATGTATTTCGCCCTGCACCAGCGTGCGCGGAACGAGCCGGTACCGGCCGAGGACCTGCACGAAACCTATGTGGCGCTGCTCAAGGGCACGGACATGCGCGCTGCCCAGCGCCATGCCCGCGAGCATATCGACAACGATTTCGAAGCGCTTCTTGCCTATGCGCGCAGCCTCGAAAAGCGCGCATCGAAGGGCGCCTGACAAACCCGCGGACAAACGGACACCAACGTGAAGATCAAGAGCATAAAAGCCTACCATGTCGTGCAGCCCTTCGTGGACGGACCCTACCGCATGTCCAAGGGCCGGGTCGCCGACTGTTTCGATGCGGTAATCGTCGCCATCACTTCCGACACAGGGGTGACCGGCTGGGGCGAGATGGCGCCGCTCGGCAATTTCTATTCTGCCGCGTTTCCGGCGGGAACGCGCGCGGGCGTGCCGGAGATCGCGCCGCATCTCATCGGCCATGACCCACGCGGGCTGGCCGGCATCGTCAGGTTGATGGACACGGTGTTCAAGGGCCATCCCTACGTCAAAGCCGCGCTTGATATGGCTTGCTGGGATCTCGCTGCTCGCGCGGCCGACGTGCCGTTGGTAGCGATGCTCGGCGGCCGCGAGAGCGAGACGGCGGAACTTTACCGGGTCGTGACCCACGGCACGGTCGACCAGATGGCGGCACTTGCCAAGCGCATCGTTGCCGAAGGCTACCATCGGCTGCAGGTCAAGGTCGGCGGCAATGTCGGTGACGACATCGAGCGCGTGAGCGCCGTCGCATCAGCCGTGCCGAAGGGCACGGTGATCTTCTGCGACGCCAATGCCGGCTGGACGCCCTACCAGGCGCGCCAGTTCGCCGATGCCACGCGCGGCATCGACTATACTTTCGAACAGCCCTGCACGACGATCGAGGAGAACATGTCGGTGCGCCGCATGCTCGACAAGCCGATGGTGCTCGACGAATCCGTCACCTCGCTGGGCGAGATGCTGGAAATCCATCGCCGTGGCGCCGCCGATGGGCTGACGCTGAAGATCTCGCGCCTCGGCGGCGTGACCCAGACGCGGCTGATCCGCGACGTCGCCGTCGATCTCGGTTTCATGATCACCGTCGAAGACACCGGCGGCGCGGAGATCGACACCGCCGCGATGGCGCATCTGTCGCTGTCGACGCCGGAAGAGCGCCGTCTGCATGCCATCGCCTTCCACGAATGGGTGACGGTGCGCACCGCCTCCAACAAGCCGCCGGTCGCGGGCAGCCGTATGGGCATTCCCGACGGCGCCGGGCTCGGCATCGACGTGGTGCCGGACCTGCTCGGCAAGCCGTTCTTCAAGATCGGCTGAGATGAAGATCGGGAGCAGCGCCGCAACGCCGATCGCGCTAGCAGGCTTTTCGCTGAGCTGAACTGGGAGATCGCCAAAAGGAAAGGAGACCGGCAAATATCGAATCGAGGCGGCCACGATTTCGATCGGGGCTGCACGCCCGAGCTAGGCATGCATCAAGAAAATCTGACTTTTCCGCTTCAAGGAGCGGATGGACCGGACCAAACTGCATGTTACAGTTCGTTCGACTGAATTCTTGACGATGGCCGGGACCGGAGAACTCCACGGAACGTCGTCAACCGGAATGCACTCGCCAACCACAAGAACTGGGGAAGGGTTTAGACCCATGAGCAAGAACTACCGCGTCCTCGATCTCATCCGGCGCAACCGCACGCCGCTCGAAAATCACCTCATCGACGGCCTCATCGACGGCCGCGTCAGCCGCCGCGATTTCGTGCGCCACGGCAGCCTGCTCGGCCTGTCGCTGCCGCTTCTCGGCCGCATCGGCATGGCCGCCGGCTTCGGCGCCGCGCCCTCGCTTGCCCGCGCCCAGGGCGCGCCGGGCGCTACCATCCGCGTCGGCAGCAGCGTGCCGGCCGCCGCGATCGACCCGGTCACCATCGCCGACGCCGGCGGCCTGCTCGTCATGCAGCAGGTAGCCGAATTCCTCTGCGTCGACGGCCCCGACCTGGTGCTCAAGCCGGCACTCGCCGAAAGCTGGAAGCCGAATGCCGATGGCTCGGTGTGGACCTTCACGCTGCGCAAGGGCGTCAAGTTCCACTCAGGCGGCGAGATGAAGGCCGAGGACGTGGTGGCCAGCATCGACCGGCTTGCCGATCCCGCCAACTCCTCCAACGCGCTGTCGGTGTTCAGCGGCATCCTCTCGAAGGGCGCCAGCAAGAAGGTCGACGACTACACGGTGGAATTCCACCTCGACGCGCCGAACGGCAACTTCCCCTACATGCTGTCGTCCGACAACTACAACGCCGTCATCATCCCGGCGAGCTACAAGGGCGATTACGAAAAGAGCTTCGACGGTACCGGGCCGTTCAAGCTGGAGAAGTACACGCCCAAAGTCGGCGCCTCCTTCGTTCGCAATGAGAACTACTGGGGCGAAAAAGCCCTGCCGGAGCGCACCGAATTCACCTTCTTCACCGATATCCAGCCGCAGATCCTGGCGCTGCAGGGCGGCCAGATCGACATCATCAATCAGATGCCGGTGCTGGCGGGCGTCGCCGTCCTCAGCGATCCGAACGTGAACGTCATCAGCCTGAAATCGTCGGCGCATCAGCAACTGCATCTGCGCTGTGACGACGGTCCGATGAAGGACCCGCGGGTACGCCGCGCCATCGCGCTCAGCATCGATCGCAAGAAGTTGGTCGCCGGCCTGATGAAAGGCCGCGCCCAGGAGGGCAATGACAGCCCATTCGCCGGGGTCTATCCGTCGACGGACACCAGCGTGCCGCAGCGCGAGCAGGACATCGCGCAGGCCAAGCAGCTGATGGAAGCGGCCGGCGCCGGCAAGGGGTTCAAAATAACGCTGACCACCGAGCGCTATCTGGAAATCCCCGAATACGCGCAGCTGATCCAGAACTGGGTCAAGGAGATCGGTATCGAGCTCGAGCTCAACATCCTCGACCAGAGCGCCTATTACGGCGATGCCGTGTTCGGCAAATCGAACTGGCTGGATTCGGTGATGGGCATCACCGACTACGGCCACCGCGGCGTGCCGAACGTCTATCTCGCGGCGCCATTGAAGAGCGAGGGCACCTGGAACGCCGCGCATTTCAAGAACAAGGACTATGACCAGCTGGCGACCAGCTATATCGCGGCCCTCGACCTCGAGGCGCAGAAGGCTGCAGCCGGCAAGATCCAGAAGCTGCTGCTCGAGGAAACGCCGGTGATCTTCGGCTATTTCTACGACTATCTGACGGCGACGGCGAAAGGCGTGGCGGGCGTGCAGCCCACCGCGATGTCGCAGCTGTTCCTCGAAAAGGCTTCGAAAGCCTGACGCGAGGGAGCAAGCTTATCCCTGACAGCCGGCTCCAATAGGAGTATTCGTCATCCTCGGCTTCCTCATCCGGCGCCTGGCTCTGTCGCTTGTGACGCTGTTCCTGCTCAGCGTCATGGTGTTCCTGGGCGGCCAGGTGCTGCCCGGCAATGTCGGGCGCGCGATATTGGGGCCGTTTGCCGACCAGCGCGCCGTCGACGCGCTCAACCACTCGCTCGGCGTCGACCGGCCGCTGCTCGTCCAGTACGGAAGCTGGATCTTGAACTTTCTCCATGGCGACATGGGCACGTCCTACATTTTCCGCGCACCTGTGGCGCCCTTCGTCATCGACGCGTTGGGTAATTCGATGAAGCTGGCGCTTGTCGCCTTCGTGCTGGTGGTGCCGATCGGCATCCTCGGCGGCGTGATCGCCGCGCTCAACCTCAACCGGCCGCTCGACCGCATCATCAGCCTCGGCGGACTGTCGGTGACGGTGCTGCCCGAGTTCGTCACCGGTATCATCCTGATCCTGATCTTCGGCGTCTGGCTGCGCTGGCTGCCGATCGCGGCGGCCTGGCCGAAGGGTGCCGGCTTCTTCACCCAGCTCTATTATCTCATCCTGCCGTCGCTGCCGCTGTTTCTGGTGCTGTTCGGCTATATCGCTCGCATGGCGCGGTCGGGGATGATCGAGGCGCTCGATTCCGACTATACGCGCACCGCGGTGCTTAAAGGTCTGCCGTGGCGCACGGTGATCTGGCGGCATGTGCTGCGCAACGCGCTATTGCCGACCATCACCGTCATCGCAACCCAGACCGGCTACCTCATCGGCGGCCTTGTCGTGATCGAGACGCTGTTCCGCTACCAAGGCATCGGCTCGCTGATCTTCACCGCCGCGCGCGGCAAGGATTTTCCGATGCTCGAGGCCGGCATCCTCACCATCGGCATCGTCTATGCGGTGGCCACATTGATCGCCGATTTCCTCTATTCGGTGCTCAATCCGCGCATCCGGCTGGGAGCGGAGCAATGAGCGCGACAGACACACCCGCTAACCTGCCAACGCCGGACGCCGCGACACAGCGCAGCCCCTGGGGCGAGGTGCTGCATTCGCTCTTGCGATCGGGAACCTTCCTCACCGGGCTCGGCATCGTCCTGCTCTGGATCGTCTGCGCGCTGTTCGGCGAGCATTTCGTCCCCTACGATCCGCTTGCCGACGACATCATCAACGCGCTGGCGCCACCGTCGGCCGAGCACTGGTTCGGCACCGACCAGATCGGCCGCGATGTCTTCTCGCGGGTCATCGTCGGCTCGCGCGATATCCTGACGGTGGCACCTTTGGCCACGATTCTGGCGACCATTGCCGGCACCGCGCTCGGGCTCGTCATCGGCTATTTCCGCGGCATCGTCGACGATATCGTCAGCCGTATCCTCGAAGCCTTCATGGCGATCCCGGTGGTGATCATCGCACTGCTCGCCATCGTCGCGCTCGGCACCTCCAAGATCACCGTGATCGTCGTCATCGGCTTGAGCTTCGCACCGATCATCGCCCGCACGGTGCGCTCGGCGGTGCTGGCCGAACGCGAGCTCGATTATGTCGCGGCGGCAAAACTTCGCCACGAAGGCGCGCTGCACACGATGTTCGTCGAGATCCTGCCCAACGTGATCCCGCCGATCCTGGTCGAGACGACGGTGCGTCTGGGCTATGCGATCTTCGCCGTCGCCACGCTTTCCTTCATGGGCTTCGGCATCCAGCCGCCCTCGCCCGACTGGGGACTCTCGATCTCCAGCAATTACGGCATGATCGGCGGCGGGTTCTGGTGGACGGTGCTGTTCGACGCGCTGGCGATCGCCTCGCTGGTGATCGGGGTCAACCTGGTGGCCGACGGCGTCCATGGAGCGTTCAATGACTGACAGGGACGCGCTCGAGCTCAACGATCTCTCGGTCGCCTATCGCGTCGGGCGCCGCAACCGGGCGGTGCTGCGCAATGTCAGCTTCAAGATCGGCCGCGGCGAGGCCTATGGGCTGGTCGGCGAATCCGGCTGCGGAAAGTCGACCGCGGCGCTGTCCGTGGTCCGCTACCTGCCGCGCAACGACTCGATCACCGGCGGCTCGATCGCGCTCGACGGCCAGGATGTGATGAAGCTCGATGCCGAGGCGCTCAGACGCGCCCGCGCGGAAAGTGTCTCCATGGTCTATCAGGATCCCGGCAAGGCGCTGAATCCATCACTGCGCATCGGCCGCCAGCTCACCGAGATCTTCGAGCTTGCCGGCATGTCGGGACAGGCGGCGAGCGACAAGGCGATCGCGATGCTCAATCTTGTGCGCATCTCGGATCCGGCCAGTGTCATGCAGCGCTACCCTCACCAGCTTTCCGGCGGCATGCAGCAGCGCGTGGCGATCGCCATGGCCTTGGCCAACGACCCCTCGATGCTGATCCTCGACGAGCCGACGACGGGTCTCGACGCGACGGTCGAAGCCGAAGTGCTCGACCTCATCGCGCAACTGCGCCGCGAGCTTTCGGCCTCAATCCTGTTCATCAGCCACAACCTCGCCGTGGTCTCCAACATGTGCGACCGGGTCGGCGTGCTCTATGCCGGCATGCTGGTCGAGGAAGGCTCGACGAAGGACGTCTTCAACGATCCGCGCCATCCCTACACGGTCGCTTTGCTGCGCTGCCTGCCGCGCGGCGGCCAGCGCAAGGACCAGGGCCGGCTCGACACGATCCCCGGCTTCCTGCCCGGCATCGGCGCCACGATCGTCGGCTGTGCCTTCGCCGACCGCTGCGCGCTGGCGACCGAGCGCTGCCGCACCGAGCCGCCGCCGCTCTATGAGCTTGGAGGCGGCCGGCTGTCGCGCTGCCACTATCACGACAAGGCGCAGTCGCTGCCGCGCGCGACACCCGCCGAGATTGCCGCCGTCGCGCCGAAGCACGCACCGCCCGTGCTACAGGTCGAGGGGCTGAACAAGACCTATGCCAGCCATGGTCGTGCATTGAGGGCGGTGAAGGACGTTTCAGTCAGCCTCCGGCCCGGCGAGACGCTCGGGTTGGTCGGCGAGTCCGGCAGCGGCAAGACCACCTTCGCGAGGCTGCTGCTCGGCCTCGTCCGGCG
>NZ_RZSN01000106.1:0-21316 GCF_003997315.1 Mesorhizobium sp. M1A.F.Ca.IN.020.04.1.1 | reverse complement strand
AGGCCGGGCCGTAGCGCACGACATTCCTGAGGCAGGCCTGCGTCGCCGGCACGAAGTTGGAGTTGGCCGAATAGCGCAGCGCGAACAGGAAATCGCGCAAGGCTTCCGCCCACTCCTTCTCCTCGTCCGTCTCCTCATCGTCCATCTCGGCGGTGGTCAGCCCGTGCCACTTCTCCGACTGCGGGATGATCAGGCTTTCCAGCCCGGCGGCGAGCCGGTTGGCGGCGGAGTTGATGGTGTTGGGCGTAGACGCGAGAGCCGCGCCGCTCCTGCCGTTCGGCCTGGCTTTCGCCGCGGCTGGTGCGGCGGCCGGTCCATATGTCGGGCGCATCGGGATCGCAGAACTCCGCCACTGCTTCCCAGACGGGCTCATAGGCGGCGCGTTCGGTCTCGAGTTCGGCCTGTCGCGACAGGATATCGCGGGCGCGGGAATCGGTCATGGGGATCTCGCTTGTTTGGCGGAGCGGCCGGAGCTGCCAATCTCCCCCCTCGTGGGAGAGATGTCCGGCAGGACAGAGGGGGGCGCCGTAGAGCGCCGCTTCTCGATGAAGTCAGCCAGAACACCTGGCCGGGAAACTGGTAAGCGAAACGATGGAGAAGCCGGCGGGACAGCGCCCCCTCTGCCCTGCCGGGCATCTCCCCCACACGGGGGGAGATTACCCTCTTCATGTCATCTTTTGCGCACTTCTGGGTGCTACACACCCGAATGCGGCGGGCACGAGGGAGGTCGAGAATGAGCCTTGCCGGCGCGCTGAAAACCCGAAGCAAACAAGCAGTGAAGCGGCTGATCGGTTACGACAGCCGCAACTGGCTGCGCATCCGCCAGATCGAGGCCTTCACGACCTTCCTCGAGGCGGCCAACCGCAAGTCGCGCGACGTGATCGAGATCTCGCCGGGCTGGAACCGCTACTGGCGGGCGATGTGCCCGGACTACCGGTCACTCGATTTCCCCGACTTCGACATCTGCAAGGATCGCACGGACGAGCAATACTCCATCGTCATTGCCGACCAAGTGCTGGAGCATGTGCAGCGCCCGCTGGCGGCGGCCGCCAACATCCACGCCATGGTGAGGCCCGGCGGCTGGGCGATGGTGGCCACGCCCTTCCTGTTTCGCGTGCATGCCCGCCCGCACGACTACAGTCGCTGGACGCCCGCGGGGCTCAAGCAGCTGATGGTCGAAGGCGGCTTCGCCGAAGACGACGTGCAGGCCTTCGGCTGGGGCAACAAGGCCTGCGCCAGGGCCCATATTGGCGGCCCGGTTCGGGCGTACGGGCTGTGGCGGGACCTGAGCAACGACGAGGAGTATCCGGTGATGGTCTGGGCGTTCGCGAAGAAGGGGTGATCGGGTGACGCCCTACGAAATCCACTCTGTGGCATTTTCCAAGCACTTGCTCGGACAAGCCCGCTCGCAAATCCAGGAAAATGCTATCTCCCCCACAAGGGGGAAGATAGCGCGCCGCATCAGCGCTCCAGCAGATCCCAAGCGTTGGCAACTAGCGTCGAGGACAGCGCGGCGCTTTTTCTCCCGCCTTGTGGGGGAGAAAGCGATTTCAACATCTTAGGAAGCTAAGTGTTGGAAATCGCAAGAGAGGAGAAAGGCGCCGATGTTGATCAGTGGGATCGCCGCTTCACCAGCCGCGCATGCCGTCGCCAATACCACCAATCGAGCACGCGGCGGCGGAAACTGCGTTTCATCGCTGTCATGGCGTCAGACTCCGAGCAGCACGCGGCGCCGGCCGGCAACGTCGCTTGGCGCCAGATCCGTCTTGACCGTGGAGAGCGTGCCCTGGCGCTGCTCGAGCTCAGCTCTGAGCGCCGCTTCCCGCGCCTGCACGTCCTTGTCCTGCACGGTCGGCGCCGGCGGCAATGGCTTCAGTTCCGGCGGTTTTTGAAAGAGACACATGGTTCCAGCTTTCTCTTGTCCAATCATAGAGGAAGAAGTCTTCGCCGTTCCTGCCGTAGCCCGGCAGGCGGCAGCGTTGGGTAGCGCCGAGCCGGTCCAGCCAGCGTAGCGCAAGCTCGTTCTCGGCAAGCGCCCTCGCCTCGACCCGCCAGGCGCCTTTGGCCGCGACCCGGGTCCCAAGCACCGCATGGAAGAAGCGCGTGATTTCCGGCACGCAGCGCTTCATGCGGCGCGTGCCCCAGCTCCAGGCGATCCAAAGGCCGCTCCGCTGCTCGGCCGCGCCGAAGCCGGCCTCTGGATTGCCGTCGAGCTCGGCGACATAGGCAAAGCCCTGCAGCGCCGTCAGCGCCAGCAGCGCCGGCGACCAATGGTCGAGCTGGCAGTCGATCTCGGCCCGGTCCTCGGGACGCAGGTTGGCGGCGATGTAGGAGAGATCCCGCAGCGTTGCGGGGACGATGCGGGTGGGCATGGATGGGCTTTCGTGGTCGAGAGCGAAGCCGTCGCCAGGGGACTCCGTTACCGCAATCTCAGCCCGCGAAGTTGTTGTCCACGAACATTTCGGCAAATTGCTGGGGCGTAAGCGTTACCTTGTTGTTGTGGGCGATTTTGAGATTCTTCTTCCACATATCCCGGATCGCCTCTGGCATCGTGTCGGGCATGTGAAGAGCCTTGGCGATCGCGTCATCCCACCGTCCATCGCCGCCATAGATGGCCTGCAACTTCGGCGCCATGGCGTCCAGGGACTCTTCGGATTCCTGAGACAGTTCTCCAATCGCCTTGAGCACATAAAACTCCAGAAGCCTGAGCAGCGGCTTTCCTTCATAACGCTTGTCGTCCGACATTTACCCCTCACGCATCATAGGTGGCATAATAAATCAGCCTGTCGCAGATCGCCGAGAGGCTGGGCTTTTCCTTCTGCGACGCAATCCATCCCTCTGTAACCTCGATCGCGATGAATATTTCGATGAAGTATGTCAGACCCGCCTTGGCCGCCGCCTTTGGTGGTACCATAGTATCATCGGGCGCGGTCGCAACCATTGCATCAGAGTCTTCGGTCCAAGGCTCCGATACATAGATCGTGTCCTCTTCATCAAAATCCGACAGCCTTTCAACGATATCCAGTAGCTTCATTATTTTCCCCATAAGGAAAATCCTCCTCGGCGATTCGGATGAAGGGTCTTCTGGAAGATAGTGCCAAAATCGTGTTGGTATCTAGGGACGAGTTGCATCACACCGGGTTCTTCGGCGTGATGCCACGTATAGCCGGGGGGCGCAGTCCGGGGGGCAAGCCCCCTCTTTGTCCGCTGAAGGGTAATCCCGCCTTCCTGCAGAACTTTTGCGAAATCCGGCTCTCTTTCCATTAGGACCAGCAGGGCTTCGTTAGCCGCCTGGAAATGGCGCGGACGAGAGGCGCCAGGATACAACGCGCGATCGAGCTTTGTTTCGAACACTACACTATAGAACTGGCCGGTCGGTGCCTGACTTACTGCTACGTCATCTGCCGCTTTGACCAGGGACTTCGTCTCGACGGCTTGGCGAGCCACCGCGCCCTCAGCGGCGAGCTCTGATGAGGCGCGTGCACCATTTGTTGCAAGCTCCTCCAACGGCTTGGCAAGCTTGCCCGTCCCGCCGCGGACAATGGCCAAGCCCTTTGCAACGGCTTCGCCGACTGCCTCTGATGCCAAGCGCCCTTCGGCAATCGCTCCGGAGCCGGGAGTGACCGGCAGTTGCTCGAGGAAATCCCAAGGGGAATGGCGCAGATCCTCGAGAGCCAGCCCAATGTCGTGCGGGGCTCGGCCCAGGGCCTCGAAAGCCTCGCTGAGGAAGTCCTCCGCGGCCTGTCGATACGAGGACTTGGGTTCGGCGGGACCCGCCGAAGGAGACGGTTGCTGCCCTGTCGCAGCAGTGGTGATCGGATCAACCTCGGTTGGCTGATAAAGGCCAGCTTGATCTACCTGCTGAGATAAAGCCCCTTCAGTCCCTGGGTCGGAAGCTGCAGCCAGAAGATCGCTGAGGGGGGTGTCCTTGTCAGCCTGCGATGTGGCTTTCTTGCTGAAGGCCTCGGCGATGCTTTGGACAAAGGCCCTCGGTAGAGGCTGGGGATTCTCGACACCCAGTTGCTTTTGCGCCGCGACAGAGAGGATGATGGCCTGGCGGTATGCCTCCCGATCGTTGATCTCTGACTTGCCGGCTGAGTTGGTGACCTTGCTCCACGCGGCGTCGACATTGGGGAACACTTCGCGCACATAGCCCGCGGGATCGGAACGCCTCAGGCTCAGACTCTTAAGCAAAGCAGCAGCGGTGGCCTGATATCGAGCCTGGTCTTCCTTGGAACTTCCCGGCCCAGGCTCGGCACCACGCAAAGCTGCGTGGATCGCCTGGTTGGGCATGGTGCGCATGCCGTAGGCTTGGCGGCCGACGTCAATCTTTCGGCTGAAATCCTGGTAGCGCTCGCCGCCCTCCTCGACGCCGTAGATGGCGGTGAAGTCCGCAGGGCTCGGCAAGGGGCCGGAATAGTTGCCCGTATTGGCTATTGCGTCCGGAGCGTTCTGCGCAGCGAGGTCGATTTTCGCGCGCGCCTCGATCAGTCGGCTCACTGTCGCGGCATGGGCTTGATTGATCAATCGCTGGATTTCGTCGGCAGACAGATCGGAGCGCGGGTCGACACGATCGCCTTTCGCCCCACCCGGCTCGCCATGCGCGCCGGCGCCGAGCTGCATCCGCACTGTCTCGCCCATGCCGTCGCTGGCTACCGGCCCGGCGCTCAGCATCTCGGTGACGCGCTTCGGGTCCCGCGCGATCAGCGCTTCCATCCGCGTCCTTGCCGTGCTGGCGCGCCAGGCCGCTTCGGCCTGCAGCCTGCTGTCAGGATCGAGGTTCATCTTGGCGATGAGATCGAAGCCGGCCTGGCGGGAGGCATCGAAGGCGGCTGTGTCGTCCGGGTCGCTCTTCGCGATGGTGTCGAGCTCTTCGGCCTGGACCGCCGCCAACTGGTCCTGCTCATACTGGGCGCGGCGCTGGAGCTGCTGCATCGCCATGCGCGTGGAGCCCGCCGCGCGTAGCGTCGCCTTGCGGCTGGCAAGGCCGGCGCGCAGCTCGGGCGGCGCCTGCTTCAGGAAATTGTCGAACAGCGTATCGAACCGGCCTTGCAGGACGGCACGCCCGGTATGCGGATCGACCTCGCCATACATGGCGTGGTGCAATCCCTCGCCGTCGGCCGGCGCGTTGGCCACCGTATCGGCCTCGGCGCTGGCGATCTCGCCATCCAGCCTGCGCGCGGTGATCTCGGTGTCGAAAGCCTGCTGCTGCGCCATGCGCCGCGCATAGTGATCGGCCACCGTCTGCCAGTAGGGATCGAGCTGGCCGGGCGACGCGGCGTCGGGCGCTCCATTGCCGAGATCGGGACGGCGCTGGCCAACGGAGAGAGGGATGATGTGGACCATTGGCTGCTCCGGCACGACTGGGCTTTGGAAAAAGGGCGCGCAGGCGATCGCAGCCGATCGGAAGCGCGGCGGCGCGTGCGCGACTTGCTGGATTGAGGATTTTGGAGAGGCTAGAAGTCGCTCGTGCTGGGGTGGCCGGAACGGCTCTTCGTCATCCTAGGGCGAAGCGAGGAGCGAAGCGACGCGCGCAGACCCTAGGATCCATGCCGTGACGCTAAGGTGTTGACACGGTTGCAGAATTCTGCACCGCTGCACTCCACGGCAAGGGTCACGGCATGGATACTCGGGTCAAGCCCGAGTATGACGAAGAGAGAGGTTCTGCCCTACCTGGAAGCCCCCAGCGGATCGCCCTGTCCTGTACGGAGCTGAGCCAGCTACTCGGCAGCAGTCGCAGATTGTATGGCGAGGGCCGCTTCGATGACCTGCCTGAACTGTTCCAGCTCCATTGGATAATACTGGTAGTTGCCGCTGGCTATGCCAGCCAGCACCACATATTTGCGGCCTTTTCTATCGCGCTTCAGGCGCAGGGAAATCGTGCAGTGGCCGTCCATAATTGGCGTATCGATCCGCTGAATGACCTCGCCACTAACAGCCATCTTGATAGAACGGAACATCGTCGAAAAGATCATGCGGCCTGCCCCCTGAATGCCGCGGACAATACCGTACGGGTTTCGCCATGTCCCCTGCCTCTGTTACCACTTAGCGAAACGCGCCCAGCGGATCGCTCTGCGCCGCCGGCCGCCGCGCCGCCTTGAACTCCGCCGGGTCGACCACCGCTTCCCTCAGCATCATCACGCCATAGCGCGTCGCGGCCATCAGGTCGTCGCGCAGTTTCACGACCTGGCCGTCCTTGCGGTGGTAGAGGCGGAACTCCTCGAACCAGGCGTGAAGCGTGGAAAACACCTTGAAGCGGCCGGACTGCATGCGGTCGAGCATGTCCATCAGGCCGGCCTCGACCGAGACGGAGCCGTCGGCGAAGCGGGCGTGACCCGAGAGCATGGTCAGCCCATGCGCGGCATATTGTTTTGCGAGCGCAACGCCGGCGCCTTCCAGCGTTTCGCGGCGGCCGTCGCGCGGCCAGGCGAAGGGCAGCCACTCGCCCCAGGACTTCAGCGCCAGCGCCTGCATCGCCGGCGTCTGCTGCGCGGCGCGGTGGGCCTTGGCGACATAGACGATGTCGGCCTCGGTGTCCCAGGCAAGCTCGACCGCGGCCGAAGGATGGTCCCAGCCGAAATCGAGCGCGCCGATGCGCGGCCACCAGCGCGGCAGCCGGAACGGCTCGCAGGCGATCATCTCCTCCGGCACCGGGAAGATGCGACCGGAGCCCAGCACCGGAATGCCGTTCGCGCGCGCCTCGCGCTCATGCTCCGGATAGGCGGCGATAATTTCCGCGCGCTGCTCGGGCGAATAGTGCCCGGCATCTTCGATGGTCATGAAGGTCACGTGTCGGGACATATTAGTCTCGTCGTAATTATCTGCCCCAACCAACTATTGTCGTTGATAATACTGTTCATCAATGCGAAGTTCCTGATGAAACGGGGGAGATACATGATCCGCATTGCAATCGTCGTGGCCATTGCCGCGAGCGCCTCAGCCTGCCAGTCGAACGTGCCCTATGACACGAGCAAGCAGACCTGCGGGATGCACGAGTTCAGGGGGTTCCAACGCAAAGTTTGTATCCCGGACACACCGAACAAAGTATGCAATGTCTGGTACAATCCAATTACTCGTGACGAAAGGATATGGTGCCAACCGCTAACCCGGAAAGCGACCGACCCTAAGGCTCGCGCTAGGCAGCTTGCGGGCAGCAAATATCCCTGATCAGATTTCATCCGTATTTTTTGGCTCCAATTCCTCGCCCACGAACGTGGGGGAGGTGGCGCGGCGGAAGCTGCGACGGAGCGGGGGCAGCGCCGGCTGTCGATGCAAGAGCGGAAAGCTACTCGTAAGCTTGTCGCCCTACGAAGACCCCCTCTCCGGCCGCTTCGCGGCCACCCCGCCTTGCGGGGGCGAGGAACCCAAGCCCTGAACCGCCTCCGCCGACAAAAACCGCAGCACCACATCCGACATCCCGAGCAGCGGTGTGAAAGTCACGATGGTTATCCCGCCCGTCGCATTGGTGCGGGTCAGACCCTCGGAATAAATGTCCAGCGGCGGCTCCTCGTCGAACCAGACACCGTGCAGCGTCTCGCCCTGCCATTTCTCGCGGCCTTTTTCGTAGGACTTGAAGGAGAGCACGCTTTCGCCCGCCTGCACATCACCGCCACCGCCCCAGCGCACGACGACGCTGTCCAGCGCTCCAGGGGCGCCGCGGCCCATCGTCGTTTCGGCAATGGCGTCGGCCGGGATCATGCCGGTGCCCCATTCCGCCTGTCGCTGCGGCGGGCCGACCAGCACACGCTGCGGATTGTCGCGCGTGCCCTCGCCGGTGACGCCGGCGGCCCAGAGCCGGACGGGCGTGTCGAACACCTTGCCCCTCCACCAGTCCGGATAGCGGCCGGTGAGGTGCATGGCCCATTCGGCGCCCCCTGCCCTGGTCTTGCCGAGCTGGTTACCGGCCATGAACAGGCGCTCGCGGTTTTTTGCCCCCGCCGCGTGGAACTCGGACTGCCTTTGGTATGGCCTGTAGGCAGCAAGAAGGTTACGTTGACGGCGTCGGTCCATCTCCTCGAGCAGCGCCAAATAGGTCGCTATCATCGAGGAACGGCCGCAGCCTCGCTTCGAGGCAGCGGATGCGGCTGCGGATCTCCTCATCGCTCAATTGGCCCAGACTGTTTTGGTTCGCATCGAGACCCTGCGAGAACTCTTTGGGCAGCATCGTCAGCACGACCTTCAGATACTGGTCGGGCTTTTCCGCCCTGACCGCGGCGATGACGCCGGCGCCATGGGCGCGGAAATCAGCGCGCAGCGCCGCGGCGAAATCGTCGCCCAGCGTCTTTTTCGAGCGCCTGGCGATCGGCGCGGCGGCCGGCTCAGCCTTCGCTCCAGCGGTTCGGGCGCCGGCGCGCCGCGCCTTGCCTGCGCCGTCAGCCATTGACGGCTGCATCGGCTGCCGGCGTTCCGGCGGAACGAACCGCACGCCACTTGGCGGGCTTGCGCGCCGGCTTCTTGCGCGGCTTGGCGCGGGCGGCCTTCGGCGCGGAGGGCTGATCGACCTGTCCGGAAAACGGCTCCGTTCGTTTCAGCTTCGCCGCGGCGGCTCTCATGGCCGACGGATCGAGACCCTGGCGCGGAAAGCCGAAGCCGGCGATCGCGTCGACCGGACCGCCGCGCACCATGCCGATGCGCACACCCGGCGCGACTGCCTCGACGCGGCTTGTGCGGGGCGGCTCGCCGAACGATGCGAACTCGCCGATGGCGCTGACGATTTCGGCGCCGTCGTCGCCGGTGATGATGGTGGCATAGCGTGGCATGCAGAGCTTCCGCAGATTGGATTCAACTAAAAAGGCGAGTTCCCGCCCCGCCTGTCCTGCCGGACATCTCGCCCCAAGGGGGAGATCACGGCTTCGGCCTTGGCGCCCGTTTCGGGACATCGGATTGGCAAAAGCCTCCGCGACATCGGACCCCCTTCTTGCGGGGGATATGGCTGGCACGCCACAGGAGGATGCTGTCCCGTCGCCTCGCCAACTGGCGAAGCCACCAAGGTAAGGAGCCACAAAAAAAACCCGCCGGCTGGCGGGTCGTTGGCGCAAATCAGCACCATGGATAAAATCATAGCAGAGCTGCCCTCACCTAACAAGGCTCTTAGGTAAATTTTCCTAGCTGCTTGTCTGCAGCCTTGCCGGGAAAGCGATTTTCGCTCGCGCACCGATAAATTGTGGAAGTTCCAGAAATTTTTTCTCGGAACCACCTCAGGGCCGAGGGGTTCCACCCTTAGTCGCGACGCCACAGACTCCCGAACAGAGAAACGATCTCGCACCAAGAAGGAGAAGATCATGCTCATCAAGATTCTTGCGGCATCGGCTCTGACCATCGGTCTGGCTACGGCTGCGATGGCTCAGAATTCAACGGGCGGTACCGCCGACACGGCGGGCAGCGGCCAGAGCATCACGGTGGACCCCACCACGCCTGCCAATCCGCCGCCCGATCAGATGGCGCCCGATACAGGCACGACGGGCAGCATCACCACGGACGGCATGAATTCGAACGCCGATCGGAATTGCCCCGCGACGCCGCAGGGCGCCCAGCCGGATGCAACTCACACGTCGCCTGGCACGGCTACGCCGTCGGTCAACGATAATCATTGCGGCAAGTAGTAACGAGACGCGGCAGTTTCGTCGCGCGAGGGCCGTGGAGTTCCGCTCCACGGCCCTTTGCTTGGAAGGGAACCATGGCGGACGTGAGCCGTTGCAAGGTCGAGCGTGAGCCGTTGCAGAGTTCAGCAAGGAGAGACCCATGGCAGACGACGAAACCAACCAGGGTAAGGACACGAACGCAGCAGCCGCGCGCAACGGCAGCTCGACGTCCCAGGGCGGCGGCACAGAGCGGAGCAATCCGAGCCGCAGCAGCGCTGCCCGCAGCGGCAGCGCTTCGCGCACCAGCGCCAGATCTTCAGCCGCTTCGGAAGCGGCGATGAGGAAGCAGATCGCCGAATTGAAGCGCGAGGTGAGCCGGCTCAACCGCGCGCTTGCCGATCAGGCCGAGGAAGCCGCCAGTGCGACGCAAGGGTGGTACCAGAGCGCGGCCGACCGGGCCTCCGGCCTCTACAGCGGCGCGGCCGACCGAGCTTCTGAATTCTACGGCGGCGCGAGCGATCGCGCCTCACGCGCGGCTAGGCAGTTGCGAAGCCGGGCGCAGAGCGTTTCCGAAACCGTTCAGCAGAATCCCGGCACCGTTTCCACTGCCATGGTTCTCGGCGGGCTCGTCGGCTTGCTGATCGGCATGGCGATGGCGCGCAACTCGGACGCAGACCACGACTGGGCTCGCCCCTGGACCCGCTAGAGCACGACGGCCGCCCCAGCGCAGGCCGCGGAAGGAGGCCGGGCCCAGAGCCCGGCCTTTCCATAGCGGCGGGTTGGTGTGCCCGGTTGTCGTTGGTGTGCCCGGTTGGGCTGGTCATTAGCCGGACCTTATGGAATCATTCCCCAAGGGGAATCGCGGAGAGCGGGCATGGACAAATCCGCCATGGCATCGGTCTTTCGGATGCGGCATGCGCCAGCAGGTATTTCAGGCGTTCGCAGTCTTGGCCGAGGCCAGGCGGATCCGGTCTTCCATTCGCGCCCGCTTGGCGAAGCCATCCGCTTCATCGCCGAGGCAGACGGCCAATATGATCTGAGCGCCGTGGCCATCTCCTATGGAGATCGCTCGACCCCGCCGCTGGGCGCCCGCGAGATCAAGCAGCTCTGGGCCGAATACGGCGTGCGCCTGATGGAGGCCTAAGGCGGTCCCGGATCGGAAACGCCGCTCATGCGTTTTCAAGCGAGGTCAATGGGAGGAAGCGCCATGAACGTCGCCAATCTGCAACTTGAGGGCCTGCTGATGGCCGTCGCGGCAATCAACCATACTCTGGTGCGCAAGGGGGTGCTGACGGTCGAGGAGATCGACATCGCGCTGCGCAAGGCCGAGGCCGTCGAGACAGGCGAGGACCGGTCCGAGGCGATTTCGGCGTCGAACCGCGATGCGATCAACTTCCCGATCCGCCTGCTCGAGCTCGCCAACCAATGCCAGCCGGAAGCGGACATGCCTTCCTTCTCCAAGCTGGCGCGCATGGTCGGGCAGATGAAGGAACCCTATAACGATCAGATGTGAAGTGGCGGCGCCTCACGCCCGGCCCGGCCAACCCTGTCGGACGGCGAGCAACTTGCCCGGCCCATGCACGGCGGCGAAGAAAAGGCCGGCGAGGAAAGTGAAATGATCGACGAAGAAGCCGAACTCGGCCTGGTTGCCGGTCCAGTGCGACGGGCCGTGGAATGAAAAGCCGAGGAAGATCACATAAACTGCCGCGACCAGCGCCGCCGGCGTGAAGAAGGCGCCGGTGAGGAAGGCGATCACCAAAAGCACCTCCAGGATCGCCGCGCACCAGGCGAGAAACAGCGGGAACGGAAACCCGGCGGCGGCGATGTAGCCAGCGGTGGCGGCCATATCCATGAACTTGAAGGTCACGGCCATCGCGAAGACGGCGGCGAAGATCAGGCGAGCGATGAGAATGGCGGCGGTCTGCCAGGCCGATTGCGTTTCCACGTTGTCCCTCCGGTTCGAAGCTGTTGATGCCCCAAGGACGGAGGAAGGGCAATGATTCCGACAGGGGGCTGGAATTTTTGCTTCACTTGTTTCCTCACCCCCACTGCAGGCCGAGGAGAGTCGCCGCGCAGCAGCCGGTGAGGCGCCGGCGACGCCGGGACGAACCGCCAGACGGCGAGCCCACAGCCAAGCTCGGCGCTCAACGAGGGCGCTCTCCCTCGCGGCTACGCCGCGCCACCTCTCCCCTGTTCGCGCGGGGCGAGAAAGCTCAGCCCGCCTTCGCGTGCGGCGGGTGGCTGATCGAGTCGCGCACGGTGCCGTAGGCCGCACCCCAGCGGTCGGTCATGTCGCAGCGTATGTCCCAGAGCTCGGGGAAGAAGCGGTGGCGGGCGCCGCCTTCCAGGATCTCCACCGGGCGACCCTTCAGCGACTTGGCGCCAAGACCGATCGAGCGGTGGATGAGATAGAGGTGGTTGGCGCGGAATTTCTGGAACAGCTCGTCGAACTCGATCAACGCCTCGGCCACGACATAAGCATCGCCATGGTCGTAGTGAGCGTCGTAGACGTCCTCGACGGAAAGCCCGCGGCCGTCGAGATAGGAATGCTTGAAGGCTCGCCAGAGGTCCGGCGGCAGGCGCAGGATAAGCTTGAAGCCTGGCGATTCCTGGCCGCTGCCATTACCGAGCTCGAGGCGGATCTGCTGGTACTCCTTGGGCGACATCGTCTCCAGCAGATCGAGCTGCGCCGTCATCATGCGCACCAGCCGGTGCACGCGGCCCATCAGCGTGATGATGCGGTGCGTGTCTTGCCTCTCCAGATAGTCGAGCACGTCGACCAGCGTGTAGGCGATGAGCTTCATCCACAATTCCTCGACCTGGTGCACGATCTGGAACTGCAGCTCGTCGGCATTGACCATTTGCGAGAGCGGCTTCTGGCAGGCGAGCAGCTGGTCGCATTTGAGATAGACGCCGTAGTCGCGCATTTCGGGCGCCTCGATGCGGGCGTGATAGTCCGACTTGTCCATGGCTCATCCTCCTCGCGCGGGCATGTTCGGCAGGCAGCCAAGGATAGCGCTTCCGGCTTGAACATTGTTCCTTTCTGTTATCCAAACGGCGTAAATTGGAGTACGATTACCGTCCATTGCTGCGACATTGGAGAACGGATCATGCTTGATGCCCTTGACCGCAAGATAGTGTCAGCACTCGAGCGCGACGCGCGCATCTCCTTCGGCGAGCTGGCCGAAGAGGTGGGACTGAGCAAGACGCCGTGCTGGAAACGGGTGAAGGCGCTCGAGGCTCAAGGCATCATCCGCAGCTATTCCACCCGCATCGATCCGGCAGCGATCGGCTTTGACATCGAGGCCTTCATCCAGGTGTCGATCGACTTCGAGGTGTCGGACGCCTTCGAGGCGGCGGTGAGGAAGCACCCGCTGATCCGCCGCTGCTACGCCACGACCGGCGAGGCCGACTATCTGTTGCAGATCGTCACCGTCGACATGCGGGCGCTGGACAGAATGCTGCGCGAGGAGCTCAGCCGGCTGCCCGGCGTGCGCCGCACCGTCACCTCGATGGCGATGCGTGAGATCAAGGGCGACATCTCGTTCGCCGATGCAGCGGCGCATGCGCTAAGGGAATGACTACAAGAATATTTGCAATCAAAGAGTAATTTCGGTATATACCTTAATTGTCGAGACGGGCGGGGGCGATGCTTTTCGAATGGGATGCCGCAAAGGCTAAGATCAATAAGGCCAAGCACGGCATCGATTTCGAGCTCGCTCCGGAATTCGATTTCGCCAACGCGGTCGTCGCCATCGACGACAGCACGGAACGCCTGGTCGCCACCGGGATCATCGGCCTGTCAGTCTGTGTGATGGTCTATGTCGAGCGCGGCGAAACGATCCGGGTGATTTCGCTGCGACGGGCCACGAAGAAGAAGATCGAGAGTTATGTCGAAAACCTCTAGTCGTTCCCGCTCCGCGCTCGTGCACCGGGAAGCAATCCCGCCGAAGCGCACCCGAGAGGAAGCCCTCGCCATCGCCCGGGCCGCGCTTTCGCGCATGTCCGAACAGGAAGATGCGGCGATCAGGGCGGCGGCGTTGGCCGATCCGGATGCGCAGCCTGCGGAAACATTGCCGCGCCGCAAGCCGGGCCGGCCGCGCGCCGAAGTCAAGAAAGTGGCCGTTTCGCTAAAGCTCGACCCCGATGTGGTCAGCGCTTACCGCGCCCAAGGTCCCGGCTGGCAGACGCGGATGAACGACGATCTGCGCAAGGCCGCGAAACTAAAGCGCCACGCTCGCTAGATTGCCCTGGCAGTTTGGCGGTGCTCAGGTCAGTCTGAAGCAGGCCGGCCGGCTCGGGCTGCCGCAGCGGCTTTTCCTTCTCGGCGTCGGCCTTGCGCTTCGGGCACGCCTCGAACTCGTGATCGCGGCCGCCGCAATAGGAGCAGCATTTGGCAGGCTGATCGGGATGGAGCATCGGTGCCATTCCCAAGAATGCACGAAAAGGTTTCCGGTTGCAGCAATTGCGTGAGGTCGCAACCGTTGCTCAGCCCCGTGCCCCGATTGGTCTTCCATGCAGTTCCGGTCGGAAAACCGGCTGCACGCTTTTCCTGGAATTGTCTTTTCAAAGGAGCTCGCCGCTTGCGCGGCGGGCTCCCTCAATCACCGCTCACGCATGCGCGTGGGGATGACGGACGTCCCAGACGGCCCAGGCAGATGCCGCGACCACGAGCACGCCAAGGATGACGTGCGTGAGCATTACGTTCCTGTCCGCCGCGAAGCCCAGCAGCCAGGGCGACACGATCAGCCAGAGCCCGAGCACGAGATTTACCCATTCCTCCCATTCGGCGAACACCGAAAGCGTCGCGAGCGCCAGCGCACCGAGCAGGACGCCAACAATCCAGGCGTTCCACGCGGGCATCATTGCCGCGGTGAATCCGATGACCCAGGGTGAGATGAACAGGCAGATCGCGAGGACCAGGATAACCCAGTCCTTGCTCTTCCTTTCTTCCATCAGTTTGCTTGCCATGACAACCTCCATCGATGAAGCCAGACCAAAGCAACTGCATTCGCGTGCAATGCGCACGCTATGTTACATGATGTAATACATTTTTACGGAGCGACAAGGGAACCTTCCGCGGTGGCCGTATTGCGCGCCGCACAAGCCCCCTTACGGCAAATGCCTTCGATTTCCGGAACGGGCCCTCATCCGTAAAAGTCGCTTCCGCTCTCAGCGCCCAGCTGTGGCATGACAATGGCCTCGAGCGGTGCCGTCAGCGACCATTTCAACGCACCGGACGAGCGCTCGAGACTGGAGGAGCCGCTGAGCGATTGCGGCGCCACCCGCTGCAGCACCACGGTGCCAAAACCCTTGCGCGCCGTCTCGTCTGGCTCGCCATTGGCATGGCCATTCGACCTCTCCTGCCAGACAAGCTGAAAGCGGCGCTGCGCCTTCGGGCCGGTCTCGACCGTCCAGGTGATCTCGACATGCCCGCCCTCGCCCGCCAACGCGCCATATTTTGACGAGTTGGTGCCAAGCTCGTGGAAGGCCATGCCGAGATTCTGCACGGCATTCGACTGCAGCGTCAAAAGCGGGCCGGAAAGCGAGATGCGCTCCTCATGACCAAACGGTTTCAGATGTTCCTGGATGAGGTCGAAGAGACTGGCGCCTGCCCATTCCGAGGTGACCAGCAGATCGTGCGAGCGCGACAGCGCCATGATCCGGGCTCGGATCATCTCCTCGAACTCGCTGGGGCTGGCAGAACGCTTGTTGGTTTCCCTGACCATCGACAGGATCACCGCGAACTGGTTCTTCACACGGTGGTTGACCTCGCGCATCAGGAGCCGGATGCGGCGCTCATTTTCCCTGGCGGCGGTGATGTCGCGCGCGATCGTGGAGGCGCCGACGATCTCGCCCGCAAGGCTCCTGATCGGCGACACCGTTACCGAAACGGCAACGAGCGAGCCGTCCTTGCGCTTTCGCATCGTGTCGAGATTTGCCACGCCCTCGCCCCGGCGGATGCGGCTGATAATGTCGGTCTCCTCGTCGTGCATATGCTCCGGGATAAGGAGCAGCATCGATTGGCCGATGGCTTCCTCCGCGCTGTAGCCGAACATGCGTTCTGCCGCGCGGTTCCAGTCGGTGATGGTGCTGTTCAGATCCTTGCCGATGATGGCATCGAACGAAGAATCGACAATGGCGGCCAGACGCGCATTGGCGCTGGCATCTTCAAATTCCCTGCCCCCGGATGTCACCATGGGCATTAGTTAGCGCGGCCGAATCTCATAGCAAGCGGCTAAGCCTTGGAGGGGTCAGGATTTTCGCCATTCCCCTTTGCTGGATCCAGCACGCCGAAATCCTGCGACTTCATGCCGGTCTCGGCTGTCAGGAAACCTTCGGATGCGAGGCCCCTTCGCAGAAGCTCGCGCACGGCGGCCGAGCGGCTCGGCATGCGTTTCTCGAACCGCCAGTTCTCGACTGCCGCCAGTTCCTCTTCCGTCAACATGATCTGCAGCCTTTGCGGCCGCTCCAATTCAACCACCCTAGCCTCCCGCAGGTCATGACACGAATGAGTATGTCACTCACTGCCAGTAAAAGTAGGATTCGGCTCAAAAGACGTCAAGGTCATGCGAGACAACAAAGGCGGGGGACGCTGGCGGTGCTAACGATATGGCTACACCGCATTTGCCGGTCTATGCTAACTTGTTGATTTTTTTACAGCTTTTCCATTTTTTAGTTGCCAACCGAGCGACGTCGGCGCATTATGGCCGGCAGAGGGATGAACCGCCGCGAAAGGAGGTTTTTCCGATGTTACGAGGATTTTCCGACCGGTTGCGCAACGACGCTCACCACAAGGTCCAGCGGGCTTTGCGGCAAAACGGCATCGTCAACATCATCCAATTGTCGGAAGAAATCAGGCTGATGAATCTCGGCGAGAACATTGCCCGCGAGGATATCGAGTCTCTGGTGATGCAGGTGGCTCAGCTCTATGGCGGGGCCATCGAATTCGACGAAGAGGCGCTGACGGCGCTCGACCTGCCCGACGCCTGCCCGGCTGACAGCCGCAACGACCTGGAAAAGGCGTTGCGAGAACGCTCGCTCCTTTCACCCGAGTCGGCGGATCTGCTGCAGGTGAGCGACAAGGGCTAGAGCAATTCCAGTCACTCGCTGGTCAACTCGTCGAGCAGGCGCAGTCCGTTCTCGTACTTCTCGGGGTCGATGCCCGCCTGGTGCGCCTGCCAGAGATTGTCCTTGAGGTCCGCCTGCTTGACAGGCAGCGCAAGCTCGTTGGACGCCGCACGGCAGACAAAGTCGTGCTCGCTTTCGTCCATTCTTTTCGTCAGCGCGTCGACGGCGGCGACGACCGGAAAGCCGAAGCCCTCGGCCTCGAGCCGATCGAGCGTCAGCCCCTCGCCTTTCTCGACCACGTCGTGCAGGTAGGCGACGGTTTTCTCGTCAAGCGTTTCGACCGCATCGGCGACGCGTCTCAGATGTTCGATAAAGGGACGGCCGGTCTTGTCTTTCTGGCCGCGATGGGCCTCTTCGGCGATCTTCGCTGCCTGGTAAAGCATGATCTCCTCGATCTATTGGAAGCCCGCCCCAACGGGACAACGAGACGGGCAGGATTGGGTCCCGACCCGGTCCACCGGCACGCCTTGCAGGGGACGGCGCGCCATACTGCGGCAGAACATGAGCAGCGTTCAAATGTTCCCTCGTGTCCGGCCGAAAAACAGGAACCCGCGGCCCGCGCAGTCGTTAGCATTTACGCAAACACAAAGGAGGTCTGCACCATGGATTGGAACCGCGTCGAAGGTAACTGGAAGCAGGTCAAGGGCAAGGTGAAGGAACAGTGGGGCAAGCTCACCGATGACGACCTCGACCGCATCGCCGGCAACCGCGAGCAGCTCGAAGGCAAGATCCAAGAGCGCTACGGCATCGAGAAGGATCGCATCCGCCGCGACATCGACGACTGGGCGAGTCGCCAGGGCTGGTAAGATCCGCCGCCGGATAAAATGAGCCCGCAGCCCCGATCGGGGCTGCGGCGTCGAAAGCCAGAATTTTGATTTCAGAACAGGGACGTTATATTAGTTGACTAAGCGATTCGTGGCACGGTGAACCGATGGCCAAGAAGAAATCGAGACCGGCCTTGTCCGTTATCGCCGCAGCCTCGCGATCGGAGGCTTCCGAAGCGATTTATTTTGCCCGCAAATGCGGCCTTACCCCCGATGAAGCCCTGCGGATAATGCGCGAGGCGCTCGTGACCGTGGGGCCTAAGCCTGCCGGCGCCGGAAAGCGGAAGCGCTAGGCGCATCGCCTCGGGCGATCGGATACCATCTTTCTCGAACCCGCAGCGGACTTCGGCCAGGATCACAAGTGCTGTGCTCGGCGGCAAAGCCCGGGGTCCAAACCGCTCCGTCCGTGACGCGAGAAAGTTCCGCTTGATGGCAGGGTGACACAACAAGTGACCCCGCCGCCAGCGCTTATCCGCAACTCCCAAACCCAGGCCAGCGTTTGTAAGCGCGGACCACGCTTTCACTTTCACCTGTCAACGGGAGGGAGAGCAATGGTTTTTCCGGGTTTCCTCGACCCCGAGGATTTGGTCATCCTCGCAGCCGCTCTCGACGACTACTGCCGCACATTTCGCATACCGTCGGACAGTGAGGAGCGGCTTCATGCGGCAAGGCACGCGCTGATTTTGTTTGAGAACGGCTGCCGCGATCCGGTCGAATTGAGTGAAAAGCTCAAGGCCAAACGCAAGTAGCGCAAGCCTGCGCGAACCTTAGGTTCGCCAGCGGCCTGCCTCTTGCCGCCAAAATGAAACATACGGCCACCTCGAAAGTTCTTGTCTGAGAGGAGGCGCGCCATGGTTGGAAATGATGGAAAGCAGGTGCAGCAAACGGAGGCCGATGTCCAAATGCTCGCCCACCGGTTGGCAAAGGACGCGGACATTTCGGAAAACGATGCCCGCGAGTTGATCAAGCTAATCGGAACCGACTGGCCTTCGCTGCTGCGCGAAGCCCGGTTCCTCAAAAGCCGACACTGATGCTGCTTGCCGGCCAGGCGTCCCGCGATTCTTTGCGAGCTGCTTCAGCGCCTTGAGAAAGATCGGAGCCGCCAGATCGCATCTGTATTTGGACGGTCCATTGGTCTGGATGACGATTTCAGCCTGCCTCAGGGTCAGGCCGTGCTTTTGGGCGAATTCGAGCGGTTGATAGGCCTGCTCCCAACCTGGCCCTGTCTTTGGCATCGTGACGACTTCCTCCCGCGATTGATACGTTAGGCAACGCATTCGGCTGGACAAGGTTTCAACGGCTCGCACACAGCGGCGAAACCGCTGCCAAGCGCCTGGCACTGGGTGCATGGAACTTCGGTTGCCGCTGATTGTTGCACCTGAAAGGCGGGCCGGGATGACCATATCGTCGCTGCATCTGCTCAAGGGCATAGGCTATTCGATCTCAACGGTAAGCGTGATGCTGCTGGCGATCGTCAGTTGGGAGCACGTTTCGCAAAATCCGTTGCTGATTGCCTGCCTGCTTGGCGGCGCCGCCACTTCGATCATCGGGATGTTCTGCCGCTGGCTTTCCTACGAAGTCGAAAAGCGTCAGCAGGAGCGACAGGCAGAGAACGGCCAACTCTCGAACCGGCGGCCAGCAGCGTCACCCCTGCCGCCAGCGCCGGAACTCCGAGACCAGCACCGTGATCAGGCTGCTGAGGACGATCCATCTGACGACCTCGCCGTCCGGCACGCTCGGTTGCGGTGACCTGCCTGACCTTGACGTTTCGTCGCTGGCCGCCACCACGGGCGCGAGATCCTGCCGGCTGCCGCTCCGCACCGAATAGGCGCGGGTGATCTCGGCACCGAAGAGGAAAATCTGTGCCGAATAGTAAACCCAGACCAGCACGACCATCAGCGCGCCGGCCGCGCCATAGGACGTGCCGATGGCGCTGGTGCCGATGTACCAGCCGATCAGCGACTTGCCGATGGTGAAGAGCAGCGCGGTGACGATGGAACCGACGCCGACGTCGCGCCATTTGAGCCTGCGGTCCGGCAGGACCTTGTAGATCGCCGCGAAGAGCAGCGCGATCAGCACGAAGGAGACGATGGTGTTGATCGCGCTCACGATCAGCTCGCCGAACGGCAGGTGCTGGTTGATGACCTCACTCAGCGCCGAGATCGCCGTGCTTGCGGCGAGCGACACCAGAAGCATGAAGCCAAGAGCTGCCACCAGCCCGAGGCTTGCCGCCCTCGCCCGCACTAGGCGCGAAAGCGAAACGCCGCTGGGCTTGACCTTCCATATCTCGTTCAACGACTGCTGCATCTCTCCGAAGACGCCGGAGGCGGTGACAAGCAGCGTGATCAGCCCGATGAGGGTGGCCAGCGTGCTGGACCCGCGATGCGCGGCGGTCTCGATCACTGCCGTGAGCAGTTCGGCGCTCTGCGGGCCCATCACCCCCGCGAACTCAGCCGAAAGCGCGAGCTGCGCGGCGTCGTTGCCGATGACGACGCCCGCGATCGCTACCACGATCAGAAGGATCGGCGCCAGCGAGGTCGTGGCGTAGAAGGCCATCGCCGCGCCATGGCTCAGCGCATTGTCGTTGACATAGCCGGTGATGCTCTCTTTCAGCACAACCCAGGCTTCCTGGAACCAGCGCTGCATCTTCCTTCCCGTCGGCTGCTTCTCCTCGTCGGCTATTTGGGGCGCGGATCCTCGAGCACGGCTCCGATGGTCTGGAACGAACCCGCGCGACGCTTCTCGACGGCTTCGGCGAGCGCCAGCGCGGCATTGCGGACTTCCGTCTGCACGGCATGGTCGGCGTCGAGCTCGTCATGGCTCGTCGCATAGGGCTTCCAGTAGCCAATGTAGCGGTCGAGCTCGGCAGCCTCGCCCACCGGATCGAGCTTCATCGAGCGCAGCCAGTCGGCGAGGCTGTGGCGCACCCTTCCGGCACCTTCGGTGTCGCCATGCACGATTACGGAGAACAGCCGGCCGGCGAGATGGCGCGGATAGTCCCAGCCGGCAAGCTCGACCTTCTTGGCGAGCGCGGCATCCTTGCCCTGCGTCAGCGAAGGATCGGGATTGCCGCCGTCGGCGCAGACAAGCCGGTCCATCATCAGCTTCACCGGCGAGGAGGAATGGTACCAGTTGACCGGCGTGACGATCATGACGCCATGCGCCTCGACCCAGAGCGGATAGATGTCGTTCATCCAGTCACTGACCTGCCCGAGCGAATGATTGGGGTAGCAGGAACACGGCCAATGGCAGAGCGCGGCCGCCGTCGAGAAGCACGCCTTGCAGGGAAAGATCCTGCGGCCGTATTCGGAGGCGAGCCGCGCAAGGTCGAGAACCTCGATCGCGAAGCCCGGTCTTGCTGCAATGGCGCTGCGCGCCAACTCGACAAGGCGGAAGGTCTTCGACATTTCGCCCGGGCACGTGTGCTCGCTGCGCGAGGAGCCGTTTATGAGCAGGATGCGGGACGGCGCGGTCTTGTCCTCGTACCGGCGCTGTGCCGCTTCGACCGCTTCGTGCGCGGCGAACCAGTCGACGGAGAGATCATAGTCCGGATCGTGGAAGCCCTGTCCCGCCTTTCTGGTGATCGGTGCCTTGCGTTCTTCGCTGTAGGCCTGCCAGGCGATCTCGGCCAGCCTGCCAATGGCATCCGCCTCCGGCTGAAAGGCCGGATCGTAGAATTGTCTCAGATAGCGTGCCTTGAATTCGCTTTCGCCAAGACGCGGGCTCGGCATGCCTTTGCGCGGCTTAGGGCTCTTGCTGAAATCTGTGCTGTTTGCCATG
>NZ_RZSN01000105.1:0-21459 GCF_003997315.1 Mesorhizobium sp. M1A.F.Ca.IN.020.04.1.1 | reverse complement strand
GCCGCGATGCGGTCGACCAGCGGCAGCGAAGCCTCGATCGTCGGCACCAGGATCACGGCGCCGAAATCGCGCCAGCTCGCCGCCGCCGTCGCGGCGCGCGGCAGGCTCTTCAACTGGCGCTCGACCGCCTGCTCCACCGCCGTGCCGAATTCGGCATTGTCGGTGATCAGGATCGACTGCGCGGATGCGTCGTGCTCGGCTTGCGCCAGCAGATCGGCGGCGATCCAGTCCGGATCGTTATCCGCGTCTGCCACGACCAGCACTTCCGACGGCCCGGCGATCATGTCAATGCCGACGCTGCCGAACACCTGGCGCTTGGCTGCCGCGACATAGGCATTGCCCGGCCCGACGATCTTGGCGACCGGCCGGATCGTCTCGGTGCCATAGGCGAGCGCGGCGACGGCTTGCGCGCCGCCGACGCGGTAGATCTCGGAAACGCCGGCAAGGTCGGCCGCGACCAGAACCAGCGGATTGATGACGCCGCCAGAGGCCGGCACCACGATCACGATGCGCTCGACACCGGCGACCTTGGCCGGCACGGCGTTCATCAGCACCGAGCTCGGATAGCTCGCTGTGCCGCCGGGCACATAGAGCCCCACGGCATCGATCGCGGTCCAGCGCGAGCCGAGCTCGACGCCGGCGGCGTCCGTGTAGCGGTCGTCCTTCGGCTTCTGCCGCTCGTGATGGGAGCGGATGCGGTCGCGTGCGAATTCGAGCGCCTCGACTGTGGCTGGGTCGGCCGCGGCGTATGCCTTTTCGATGTCAGCCCTGGAGACGGCGATGCCGAGCCTGCTGAGATCGGCCTTGTCGAATTTCAGCGTGTAGTCGATGAGCGCCTTGTCGCCTTCGGCGCGCACGCGCGCGACGATGTCGCGCACCACGGCTTCGACGTCGGCTGACACCTCGCGCTTGGTGGTGAGGAATGCCGAAAAACGCAGCTCGAAATCGGCGTCGGTTTGGCTAAGCGTGATGGCCATTGTCGGTGCTCAGGTCCTGTGAACCGGGCGCGAGGTGGCTTCCCAGGAGCCGCCGACATCGGCGAGCCGCGCCTCGATGCACTCGACGTCGAGCATGATCGTGCCGCCTCCGGAAAAAACCAGCTCGATGATGCCGGCCGGCTTGCTGAATGCGACGAAGCTGACCGCCAAGAGCGACAGTACCTCCGTCGGCTTGTCGCGGGCGATGCCGCTGGTCTTGGCGCCGAGCACGCGGTCGAAATGCAGCACGCTCTGCCGCCGTTCATTGTGCTGGCGCAAGAAGCCGGACCTCGCCTCCCAGACGAAGCGGTTCATGGTCAGCACGAAACGTTTGGCCGCCGGCAGGTATTCGAGGTCGGAGACCTTCATCACGGCGTCCTGGACGTGGGCCGAGATGATGCTCAGATCCTGGTCGTCGAGCGCGATGAGCTTGAGGGCCATGCGGAATGCGCACCTGAAGGTTGATTAGTCAATCTTCTGTTATGCGGTCTTTCCGCTCTGCGCAACCGAGGCGCTTTGTCAGCCCGAAATCCGCTCGATCACCGCGCCGCAGCCGGAAAGCTTCTCCTCCAGGCGCTCGAAACCGCGGTCGAGGTGGTAGACCCGGTTGACGGTGGTTTCGCCTTCGGCGGCAAGGCCTGCGATGACCAGCGACACCGAGGCGCGCAGGTCGGTTGCCATGACCGGCGCGCCCTTCAGCTTGGCGACGCCATCGACGATCGCCGTCTGGCCGGACAGCGTAATGTGGGCGCCGAGGCGGGCAAGCTCCTGCACATGCATGAAGCGGTTCTCGAAGATCGTCTCGGTGATGCGCGACTTGCCCTTCGCCATCGTCATCAGGCCCATGAACTGCGCCTGCAGGTCGGTCGGGAAGGCGGGGAAGGGCGCGGTCGTCACATCCACCGGTGCGATGCCGGCGCCGTTGCGCTTGACGCGGATGCCGGCATTGGTCGGCGTGATCTCGGCGCCGGTCTCGGCAATGACGTCGAGCGCGCTCTGCAACAGGTCGGGGCGCGCGCCTTCCAGCACCACGTCGCCGCCGGTCATCGCCACCGCCATGGCATAGGTTCCGGTCTCGATGCGATCGGGAATGACGCGCACGCGCGCCCCCGACAGCGCCTCGACGCCCTCGATGGTGATGGTGGAGGTGCCGGCGCCGTGGATCTTGGCGCCCATGGCGATCAGGCATTCGGCGAGATTGACGATTTCCGGCTCGCGGGCGGCGTTTTCGAGTACCGTCTCGCCCTTGGCGAGTGAGGCCGCCATCATCAGCACATGGGTGGCGCCGACCGACACTTTCGGGAACACGTAGCGGTTGCCGTGGAGACGACCGTTCTTGGTGTTGGCGACGACATAGCCGTTGTCGACGTCGAGCTCGGCGTCCAGCGCCTGCAGGCCTTCGAGGAAGAGGTCGACCGGGCGCGTGCCGATGGCGCAGCCGCCCGGCAGCGACACCTTGGCCTCACCCATGCGGGCAAGCAGCGGGCCGATAACCCAGAAGGAGGCGCGCATCTTGGACACCAGCTCGTAGGGCGCGGTGGTGTCGACGATGTTGCGGGCGGAGAAATTGATGGTGCGCGAATAGCCCTCCTGCTGCTTCTCGCGCCGGCCGTTGACGGAATAGTCGACGCCGTGATTGCCGAGGATGCGGATCAGTTGCTCGACATCGGCCAGATGCGGCACGTTTTCGAGCGTCAGCGTGTCGTCGGTGAGCAGCGAGGCGATCATCAGCGGCAGCGCCGCGTTCTTGGCGCCCGAAATCGGAATGCTTCCGGCAAGCTTATTGCCGCCGACAATTCTGATGCGATCCATGAAAGAACGTCCCCTCGGCCCGGACGGGCCGGCTTCAATCGGTTGAGTATATCCGGCTCTAGACTATCGGCCGGTGCGGTTCAAGAAATAGGATTTCCCCATGTGTGGACCGAGTGTGATCGGCCAGTGTGGCTGATTTCGGTTAGTCCTTGTGCATTTTTCCAGCAGTCGGCAATCCTTCCGGCCGATCGTCGGGATTGCCATCCCGCCGCGAACGGGCCTGCGCCTTGCGCTTCTGCAGGTTGGCACGCAGCGCCTCGGCCAGCCGGTCCTTGCGCTCGCCGTCGCGTTTTTTCGGCGGATTTGGCTTGTCGTTCATCCCCGGTCCTCGCCGGCGGATAGCCGGCTGTGGTTCAGGCATAGTTAACATTGTGGCGCCGCCATGTCATCGAAGCCTGCTCGCAAGCGGCTTCCACAGCCGCGGCATTCGACACATGCCGCGGCAAAACCGGGCAGCGATTTCGCACGAAGGCATGCGTCGTTTTAAGGTTTTCTTGGCCTTGCGCTTGCCGGTTCGTTATGGCAGAAGCGCCGCCATCGCAGGCTGCGGTAGCTCAGTGGTAGAGCACTCCCTTGGTAAGGGAGTAACCGGTATGGAAACGCGGCTCTTTTCCCAGCAAAACCAGAGCGTTATCACGCAGGCCGTTTTCGGCTGGTGTAAGGTCTCGTAACCACTTTGGTTGCTTTGTCACCAGCGTTTGCCGCCTTGCGCGGTTTCTTCTTCCCAAAAACCTTGTCGATCACGCCTTTGCCCTCGCCGTGGGTGTAGTTTTCGAGGAGGAGCTTTTTCGTTTTCCAGCGGCCCTTGTCGGCCGTGGTGGCGATGTCGATCCCGTTGCGCACGATCATCTCGGTGGCGAAGCTGTGACGGCCGGGTTGATGGGTGCCGAGATAGGGGATGCCGGCCTTTTCGCAGATGCGCCTGATGTCCTTGTAGACCGAACCGCGCTGGATATAGCCGAACAGGCGGGTGTTCGGCTTCTTGGCGCCCCGGCCGTTGTGGCGTGGGCCTGAGCGCCTATTCTTCCAGGGTATGCGGACCTCCCAGGCCGCCAAGCGTTCCCGCTTCCACTGGCGGAGTTCCTGGATCTCGTAGACCATCTCGACCGTCAGATCGGCCTCACCGTCCTCGCCATTCTTGGTGTCGCGGAAAATGACCTTGCGGTTCACCAGGTCGACGTCGGGTGAATCATCTTCAAGCGCAATCGCCTCGGAGACACGGGCGCCGGTCTGGTAAATGAAGAGCATCAAGGCGCTGATCCGGGGGTCATCGCTGTGCTCCCGGAATGTGTCGATGTAGGAACGGTCGACGGCGCGCTTCGGCGGGGTGCTCGGCCGGCGCACGTCTTTGTCCGATTTCTTGAACCCCTTGATCACCACTTCCCGACATTTGCCGTCGTCGGCATTGAGATTGATGACGGCCCGCGTCGGGATGATCACCTGGCGGTTCCATGTCGTATAAGCTGCACCGGGGTAGAGCAGCTTGGCGGCGGCGCGCACGCCCGATCCCGTCATGTCCGAGATCCTGGTGTCGCCGAAATGTTCGAGCAGCTTCTGGATGTAGCTCTCGCTCTTGCCAGCTTCCAGGTAGGCCTCGACGGCTTGCGCGAAGGTGAAGAGGTCCTTCGGGTCGAGGTCCATTTCCTGCTGCGCGCGGACCTCGCGATTCAGACGGACCTTGTTCGCTTTGACTTCGTCAGTTTCGCCAGTGCTCTCGTGTATGCGCTGCTCGCCTTTTCGGGTCGGGACCGATCCCGTGAGCCACCAGAACCGGCCGCGCTTGTAGATGGTGAGCGGCATGACGCATTACCCCATAAAAACAACTCATCGATCTGCCGCGGCGAGATCAGCACCTGCTTGTCGACACAGTAGCAAAGGCCCGCCTTGATTGCCTTCTCGCGCAACGACCTGGCGGACATACGCAACCCTTTGTCGTGAAAACGAGACGACCAGTATTCCGGCGTTTGGGACACGGTCAGCACTTCGGGTGGCTGGTCGTTCATGGCGCGACCGAAAACAGTGGCGTGCCGTGGCCGCCGGCGTGGCGGCCGGCCGCATCGTCGAGCGCGTCGGCGCAGGCCGGATTGAGCCAGATCACCTCGATCCGCTCCCGAGCCCCGTCGGCCAAGGCGTCAGTCTCGAAGCGACGCCAGCCGGGCAGCAGATCATCGTAAACCTTCGACGGGTAGCCCGAGAGCACCACCATGCCTGCGAGCTGGCGCAGGCCTTCAAGAAGCTCCAGATGCTGCTCGTGCGTCAGCTCGTGGCGATAGCCGTTCTTGTTCCGGGAAATGTATTTCGTCGATCGGGTGGCGGGCAGATAAGGCGGGTCGACATAGTGCAGGGTCGTGTGTCGATCGAGCCGCCGCATGAGCGCGAGGGCGTCGGTGTGCTCGATCACGACGCCGGCCAGGCGCGAAGTGAACGCAGGGATGGCCTGCGTCCACGATGCCCAGGACTGCGCCGGCAATGCGCGCCCGTTCGAAAGGTTCGAGCGGAAGCCGGTCGTATAGCCGCGGGTCACCGCATCGCTGCCGTGTCCCTGGAACGACAGGACAATCGTGCGTCTGGCCTGCTCGACGGGATCCTCGCTCGGAGTGTAGGCCTCCTGCAGCTCGAGCCGAGCAAACGGCGTCAATTCCAGAAGTTCGCGCAGGCGTGCGGCCGTCGCAGGATCCCGGAGCACGCGAAAGACGTTCACGCATGCGTCGTCGAGGTCGTTGTAGCATTCGGCCGGTCCTGGCGCTTTCTGCATCAAGACGCTGGCCGCACCGCCAAAGGCCTCGACATAGGCCTTGTGCTTCGGGAAATGGCTAATGATCCATGGCGCTAGGCGCCACTTGCCGCCATGCCAGCGGAGCACCGGCCTTGTGGGTGCAGCGGTCATCCGAAGTACCGCCATATGAGGTGGCAAGCGCCGAACATCACCCAAGTCGCGACCACTGCCCAGAAAGCGTGCTCGGCGTCGTCGACGTCGTCGAAATCGCGGTAGTCACGGCGCATCATCAGCCATTCGTAAACGAGCCATGTCGCAACGATGGGTATCGGCCAGGTCACGGGCGCACCTTCGTCGCGGCGGCAAAGGCCTCGAAAGCATCGCGGTCGCCGACGCTGCACCGGTATTCCGGTTTGACCGGGCCGATTTTGGTGCTGTACCGCCGATCGAGCCCAAGGGTCGCCGGCGCGATCTTCATGCCTGGGAACGTGAACGACACCTGCACCTGGTCCCAAAGCCAGCCCGGCTGGCCGTGGTGATAGTTGACATAGGCGTGAGGGCGCCAATTCGAGTTCTCGTCCTCATCGGTAAACTCGATGCCGGGCAAACGCTTTCTGGCAATGGCCTTGAGGGCGTCGATGGCGCGCTGCTTCTCGGCCTCGGTTCGGCGCCTGATGCTGAGTTCGCGACGATAGCAGCGGGCGCTGCAATAGACCTGGCCCCATTGCGTTCCGATCACACCGTCAAGGTCGAGCCGCCGATCGGCAAGCTCGTCCTCGCTGATACGCATGTCGCAGCCGCTGCATTCGAACCACCAGCCGTAGGCGATCATCACCTTGGCGGGGATCGGCCGGCCGACAAACTCGTCAGCCCATGGGGCGCGACGGCACTGAACGCCGCTGATATCACCGTCCGCGAACTCGTTGGCACCGCGTTTCTTGGCGATGATGTCGTGCTCGGCGAAGAAGATGCCGCCGGTCATCTCGTCCTTTTCCTGGACGGCAAAGGCTCGGAGCGCGCTCATGCGGCCTCCATCATTTCAAAATCATCTTCTTCGGGGGCGCGGGCGTGCGCATCGATGCGGGCGAGCTCGTCCCATTCCTCGCAGAGGTATTCGTATTCGGACTCGTCGCCGTCGAACCAATCGACGCGACTACGCATGCGCCACCGCGTTTCATCGGCTGCTCGCCGAATCTCCGACGGCATCACCCAATCGGGCGGCGTCGTCTTCCAGGCGTCGTAGCTGGCCCATGGATCGCCGAGCATCATTTCGACCTTGGCTGGGAAAGGCCGGGCAACGGGAACGGGTTCGGCACCTTGCCGGCGAGCATCCCGTGGTGCGCCCAATCCTGGGTGTAGTCGCAGAAAGGGCAAATCCAGCCGCGCACCGTCGCCACCAGCGCGCCCGTGTCGCCATAAGCGTCTCGGTGTTCGCCGTCGCCGCGGTTCGGGCAGGTGAAGGGGTGGAGGTGGCCGCACGTTTGATTGTGGGCCAGGTTCTCGACTTGATCAGCGGTGAACGCCATCGGTGGCCTCCTCGACCAACCAGGTCTGCGAATTTCCGGTGAAGCCGAAGAGGCTGTCGCCGGCCTCGATGACGGCGACAGCCCCGTCGCGCACCGCCGCGTGAACAACATGCTCGGGCACGACCTGGTAAGGCCCTTCGAACCACCATCGCCTCTGGCCACTGGAGAAGCCGAGGCGAAGGGAATCGCCCTTCGCAAGTCGCTCAATGACGGCGGCGACTTTCACGGCGCGCCTAGTTGACCGAGACGCGGCTGTGAGAGCGGCTGCGGATCGGGCGCACGGGCGCCTTGGGATGGCGGCCGAGGCCAGAGGCTTTCGCCAACTGCGACCGCGCGGCGGAATAGTTCGGCGCCACCATCGGGTAATCCGCCGGCAACCCCCACTTCGCGCGGTAGGCGTCGGGCGTGAGGCCGTGGTCGGTCATCAGATGCCGCTTGAGCGATTTGAATTTCAGCCCGTCTTCCAGGCAGATGATGAAATCGGGATGGACCGACTTCTTGGGATTGACGGCCGGCTCTTTCGGCGCGGCCGCGCTGACGATCGTCGGGGCGTCGAGCTTGCGGACAGCGCCGTGAACGCTGGCGATCAGGTCGGGCAGTTGCGTGGCCGGTACCGGGTTGTTTCCGACATAGGCTGAGACGATCGAGGCCGTTAGCTCGATGAAGTTCTTGTCTTCCATGCTTACTCTCCGTGGTAGGGGTAGTGTCGTCGAGGTCAGATCGCCTCGGGTCGACCTGGTGACGGGCGCGCGTGCCCGATTGGTGCCGGCGTCTCGAGGAGATCAATCTCCATCATGCCGGGGTAGCAGGTGGGGGAGCGGCGGCGGATTTGCCAGCGCATGGCCGCGACGTTCAGCTGCTCGTAGCCGTGCTGTTGCAGGAAGGCGGCGATTGTCTCCGCCGCTTGGGCCGGCTGCGTCAGCACCCGCTCGAATGACATGACGATGGTCGGGCAGCGGCTCTTGGCTCCGACCGCCGCCATGTTCAATGGCCTCTCGCTCCGGATGCCGGCGACCATCGAGCGGATGCTTCTGCGGTTTGTCGCGACGCCGCTGAACATGGCGGAGACCATCTTCAACTGCGACTTGGCCTGCTCGTGCGGTTCCCGATCGAGCCAGATGACGATGTGGTTGGACATGTCGAAGACGGGGTGTTCGGCCGGCGCTATGAGCTTGATGGCTTGGCCGCGAAGCGCGGCGAACGCGTTCGGGTCGAAGCTGCCGAACATGCTGGCGCTGCCTTCAAAAGCTGGCCATTCGCCGACACAGGGAACGCCGCCGGCATAGAGCATCTGCATCATCAATGATGTCCCGCATCGGCCGAGACCGGCGACGACTATTGCGGGCAAACTGCTCATTGATGTTTCTCTTTGCTACCAATTCGGTTCTTAGAGTAACCATTGTGGTTACAAAGAAGTCAAGCAAAAAAGCCGCCTTTTTTTGATTAGGTCTCGGGCCCGAAAGCACCTGGCTGATCGGCAAACAGGATCACGGTTCGCCAATGTCGGCGCACCCTGTGTCCCAGGCGCCGGAGCGCCTGCAACACCTTTCGCTGCAGCCAGGGCTTTTCCATCAAGTTCCCGGGAAAGCGAGGATCGCTATGCGTAGCGAGCGCCGGCACTTCGATCAGAGGGGAACCCTTGGGATACAAGCTCTGCGTCTGAACGCTCAGAGCCGGGATCATCTGATAGGATTTCAGGCGGTCGGCAATTCCGCATGCGGGGTTGAACGCCACATGGTCGACCGCATCCGAGAATACTCGCGTCAGCGCTAGAAGGCGCAAGGCCGCCGGCTTCGAAAGTATGTACCCTCCGCACCCAAAGGAAAAGCTCCGTAGGCGGGCCAGTTCGAAGCCGTCGCGAAGCGCAAGCACGGTGCGGTCGAGCCACACCCTTCCGACGACTGTCTCGACTTTGACGAGGTCCGCGTCGCCAGGAATCCAAATGGCCTCCCCAACCAGAAACAGACCCGCCCGCGCTGATATCAACATGTCGTCTTCGAAAACGCAGCCGTATGGGTCCTGGCCCGACACGATCCGCTCCCAGCATTTGCGATGGCTCAGGAAGCAGCCCACCTCTTCCGGCGTCATCGGAGCTGCCCCGGGGATGGGCCTATAGACGTCCGAAATTTCGGCATCGGTGAGCAGCCGCCCGTCCACCGCCGGAACTCGCTCAAAGGCTGCTCCGATCGAGTTGAGGCGGTCAGCCATGCGCTGCATTCTGCCCGGGCTGCGGTCCAGGTTGATGACGTAAGATTTCATGGAGGATGTTATTCGACACCAGTTGCGGGTCGATCCCTTACTTGAACCGCGCAACAAAGGCGGATCACGAGTGCTTGAGCCTATTTGTGATCAGGTCTCGGCGCGCCGGCCCCGATGGCGCGCAGGCCTGCCTCGGTGATCCCTTGATTTCGGCAACCCTCCGCCGGACAAGTAGAAAGAGATACCGGCCCAGTATATTAGCGGCACCTAATGCTGTATGATGGCCTTGACGACATCAGTTGCGATTGAGGGGCGGCTCCGTCGATGCATGCGGTGGGGACAAGACGGGTAACCTGCTTTGCAGGCGTGATCGCCACGGCCGCGGCAATTGAGGGAAGTGCGGCGTTGGCACACGGCCCGGATCGTAATTGGGGCTATCCGCCAGCTTGCTGTCACGGCGACCCGCTCACTGGCGACTGCGGAAAAATTCCCAGTTCAACTGTGACGCCCCGGCCCGATGGCTATGTGGTTATCTTACGACCGGGCGATCATCAAAGGGTCACTCATCAGAACCGCTATTTCGTGCCGTACGATGTCGTGATCCCGTCGGAGGATGGTAACTTCCACATCTGCCTACATCCCACGGAAGAAGACGAAAACTGCTTCTTCGCACCACCCGATGCGATGTGATGTTCTTCTATCTTCGCGCGATTCAACCTGTCCCCGGGGCGGGGTCATTTCGCCGCTCGAGTCTCACGTAGCCGAACCCAGGTCCGGACAGGATCTTGTGGCCAGCCGAGCGCAACTGCTGCACGTAGCGATAAACTGTGCGGGTGCAGATGCCGACACGCTCGGCCAGCATCTCGGCCGTAACAACGTCGGGACCGATCTCGGCGAGGAGCTGGTCGCGTTTCTGTTCTCGAATGTCATTCACAATAGCGATCCTTGCGTGCTGGAGGTTGAAGACGGGTCGGCCTTCGGCGGCTGGGGCAGCATCCATTTCGCCGGCGCGACGGGCTTGCCGTTCGGGACCAATGGGACGAGCCGCTTCCAGTCGAAAAACCCTAGCTGGCCGCCGACCGGGATGAACTCGACCGCTCGCGCGTTCGCGATGATCAGCCCCTTCGGGCCGAAGAACCAAGGGCTGTCGAACTCGGTCACGATGTCGACGATGGTGCCGACACCGACGATCCCGCCGCGTGCCAGCTCCGCCGGCGGCGGGCATTGGAAGCCGATTAGCCGGCAGAGCGTGGCGCAATCCGCATACTCTTCGCGCGTCATGCCAGTCGAGGCATGGATGGCGAAGTCGCCGCGGAATTTCAGGCCCGGGTTGCCCGCGCGCCAGGACCGGTTTTCGACCGGCTTCCAGCCCATCATGAGGCAGTGCGCCCAAGGCTGGCGCACCGAGAGAGCGAGCGTCGGAAGGTCTTCCATCATTCGCTCCTGGCGATCAGTTTGGGTTTCAGTTTGCCCTGCTTGGCCCGGTTCTCGACCGAGATCGGAACGCCCGGCCGCAGCTCGAAAATCGTCTGCAGCACCTTGCGCACCTGGTCGGCGCCGGGCGCGTCGGTGGCGAGGATCATCAGCGCCGCGTCGGAGAGCGCCTGATTGATGTTGGCTGCGTTGGCAGCGACCGAGGACGCGGCGCGCATCCTGGCCCGGCTACGCTGCCGAGAGAGGCGGAAATATTCCCGTTTCTGGTCCGCGTTGAGGCTGGTGAAGCTTCCCGGCTTCGGCGCGTTCTTCGCCGTTAGCAGGCCGTAAAGCTTCGCCAACGCCTCGTCGGGCGAAAGTTGCGTTTGGACATGTCCAACTGCAGTTTCCATCACGGCGCCGCCGTCAGCAAAATGCCGATGAGGATCAGCAGCGCGCCGACGAACGATATCACGGCGCCGAAGACATAACCCTCAACCGGGACCCAGCGGCCGGTGATATCGAGGTAGGCGCGCCGTGCGCACGCGCACATCATGAGGGTGAAGCCGACCGTCAGGAAGAACGTGCTCATCATATGCCAGCGATGTTGGTGTGCGTGGTGACGAGGTTCGCGCCACCGTCGGCGCGACCAGGATCCGAGGCGGCCGGCGCAAGCCGGTAATAGTCAAGCGCGGCTTCGGCGACGGCGCACTCAGCCAGGTCTTCGACGGTCCGACCTTTCTCTGCCGAAATGGCCTTCATGCGAGCTGAGGTCAGCTCGTCGACATATACCGAGATGATCGGCATCACTCGCCCCCCTCGCTGCGATCGCGCTTGCGCGCCTTGGTGATCAGCACCACCTCGCCGTTCGGATAGATCAACTCGACTTGCTCGTTGCGGCTGATGCCGTCGAAGATCGTCATCAGCTGGGAGGTCAGGGAAACGTTCGCGCGCTCCAGCAAATCCATCTTCGCTTCCGTCTGCGCCTGGGCAATGCGCAGCTGGAGGTCCGAGATCCTGGGCGGATGCGATACTTCGTTAGGCATGGTCAGTCTCCTCGTTTACGTCTTGGGTGAAGGGTATGAAGCCGCAGCTCGCCTTGAAGCCGATGAAGGGGTGGTCCACGAGATCCCAGGCCACCTCCATGTGGCAGGCCCGGCACTCCTCCATGTGATCCATGCCGAAGCGGGTTGACCTGGTAGCCGCGCCTTTGCAGGCCGCGTTGCGCGAATCCGGCTCGCTCGTCATCGCTTCTTCACCACTTCGAAGGTGAACACCCCGTCCACCACCTTCATGGTGAGGTTCGAAGAGCCGGTGGAATCGATCTCGGCCACCGGCATCTCGACTTTGTTGCCAAGACGGCGGACCAGGGCGATGATGAGCTGGCTCTTCATCGCCTCGATCACCATCTGGTGCTCGTAGGAGAGGTCGTGGATGCTGGTCATGCCGCCACCTGCGGCCGGGCGTTGTGCTCGACACCGTCGAGAAGGCGACCAGCTCGGCGCTTGCCGACCTTGTCCATATCCACGCCGGGGCCGCCGCCATCGTTCGCGTTGCGAACGTCGGTTCGGGCATTTGGCCAGACAACAACCTGCCCGGTCAGTGAGCCGTTCGACTTGAACTCATGGCGAGCCCACTCGCCGTTCTGCTTGTGATGGTAAGGGATACCGGCGCTTGCGCATTGGTCGCGAAGCCTTCGGAACCACATCGGATGCGTGGGCCGAGCCCGGTGCTCGCCCTGGTCGGTCTCTCCGCCGGTTATGGCCCAGCCGAGCGGCGGCAGGTTGATTGACGGCGCGCCGAGCAGTGCATTGAAGGAGACGATGCCCGTGGTGACTTCGGGCCAGTCGTCGAACCTAGCCGGCCCTTCATGGATGACGATCCGCGTCGGGTCTACCGGACCAAGCAAAGGCTCGAAACTGGCAAAGGTGAATGCCGGCGCAAGGTCGCGCGCGGCGCTGGCCAGATGGAAGAGGTTGATTGCCCGCGCCTGATCCTCGACCGTCGTGCCGATCGCCGCGTTGCTTGGCAGACCGCCGCAGGCTTCGGACATCTTGACGATGTTCTGCGGGCGCTTCGTGAGGAGCAGCCAGACGAGGTTCGGCGTGGCGCGAATGAGGTCGAACAGGTCGGCTCGCCACTCGAGATCCCACTGGTTGTCAAAGACATCGGCCAGCGAGGCGCAGAACACGAACGGTCTCGTCCCTTCGGCCAGCGCCTTCTTGTTCCACTTGATCGGCTGATGCCAGTTGCCGGCCGACGTCCGGACTCGAGTCCCAGGACCATGGCCCGGCGCGCCCCATTCAACGCGGCCATAGCGCTTGTCCATCAGAGCCTCGGCGTAGCAACCGTCGCAGGCCGGGCTGACCTTCATGCAGCCTATGACCGGATTGAAGGTGTGGTCGCACCAGGAAATTGCAGTGATCTCACCCATGTCAGGATCCTCCGCCCGCGAGGTCGGCAAGGTCCATCATCACCACCTTGAGCCGGAGCGATGCGTTGGGGCCGATCTCGAGCTCGACCCGCTGGACCTTGGAGACGTCGACACCGGTGGCTGCGACCGCGCGCAGGTTTCGCTGCACCGATTCCGCCTTGTCTTCGGCTACCTCTTTCTCAACCAGCGCCAGTGCCAGGCTAAAGCCGGGGACGCGCTGGAAATCTGGCACCTTCTTGAGTGCTTCCAGAACCTCGATCGTTGCGATGTATCGCCATACCGATGCAACATGATTGGGCTCGGTGATGTCGATCAGTTGCGGGTCGTCCATTATGCTGCCTCCTCGTCGGGCGTGCGGTCGGTGTAGGGCGCGAAGCCCCGGAACTGGATGCCGGTGTGCAGCAGCTCGCCCCACTCACCCTCGCTGTCGCGGTAGATGATGCGGCGCTCGCCATAGGCGGCCAGACATTGCTCGACGACGCGCTCGGCATCGTTGGTCACGCTCGGCAGGTCGGGCCTGCAGCGGTCCACGATGAAGACCATACCGGGCGTGACGGCGAGTTCGGTGTAGCTGGCGCGCTTCATCGGAAACCTCGCTGGAGCTTCGGAAAGGGCCGGCTCGGCATCTTCCGTTTCCGCTTTGTCTTTCCGGTGCGCCCCTCGAGTCGCTTGGTCTTCGCGATCTCCCGCTGGTCGACGGGCGTTTTGACGCCATGCGTCGGCTTGTTCAGCGCGACGATGTTCTCCAGGCAGCACGATGGCGGGATGGTGTCATGCGCTACCGGATCCCAGCGCCGCCGCTGCAACGCCGGATCGTGGTCGAACTGGACCCCTTCGAGCGGGTTGAGCCGCGCGCCGCTGGGCTCCTTGCCTCCCTGGCGCACGACGATCTCAAGCTTCTCGCGAACGCTGAGCGCGCGCGGCCGCCAGTTCTCGGGCGGACCGAGCACCTGGGCGCCGTGGTCGGGAAGGAATGCGATCCGGCCGGCCATGATCAGCCCGCGCTCGGCGGAGTGAGCGCAGCCAGCCGCCGCGCCTTAATCTTGTCAGCCAGATCGCGGCTGCTCTCGTCGTCGTGGAATTGAGCCTCGACATCGAACTCGGTCCAGATTTCCTCCACGGCCGCGGTCGACTTCGCGCCCTGCAGGGCGATCTGGAAATCCTCGAAGAACTTGCCGTAGTCGAAGGCCTCTGGCTTCTCCTCCTCGGCCGCTTCGGCTCCGTCGTGCATGCCCTCGACGTCCTTGTCGAAGCCATTCTCGGGGATGGGGTCGATGGCGTCGAGGCTGGGCACCGGTGGCGGCGATGGCGGGGTGAGCCTCGCCTTGGGTGCGGGTTCGTCCTCGTCGTGCTCAATCAGTTCGCCGGCGATCTCGCGGGCCTCGAACTCGTCGCGGACGCCGCCGAGCACGTCGCCAAATAGCTCGCGCAGACAGAAGCCAGCAGCGCGCCATTGCTTCATCCGCTTGGGATGACGGAACCAAGAGGAATCGTTGGGGACGTCGCCCCACACCTTCTTGCCGTCGATCCAGGTGGTGCCGCGACGGGTCGGGCGTTCGTCCCAAAGGCCGGCCTGCTTGGCATCCGCGACCGAGTAGGCCACGACCTTCATTTCGCCAGTGTCGGCGCGCACCGCCTTGCACCAGCCGATGGTCCGCTCGTCGACAGTGTTCATCCCTGCGACGACGTCTTCGGAAAGGCCGAGCCTAAGGAGGGCCTCTTTCGATGCGTTCTTGAGATAGCCAAGCTCCAGCGATTTGGCCCGGCCCGACTTTCGAACGACGTTGATTAGACCGTCGCCGTAAAGCGCCGGCTTGCCGCCGATGACCGTGAAGGACCGCAGCGACACCATGGGCGGCAGGCCGAGCTCCGCGCCGGACATGATGACGATGGCTACGGCGCTGGTGCCCTTCTTGCCCCAACGCTTCCAGGCGTCGTCGCCGGCATCATCAGCCGGCTCCCGACCGACAAGCGCCTGTGGCGCCAGACCGGCCTCGACGATCATGGTGGCGAGACGCCACGTTTCCTCGATCGACTGAGGGATGATGGCGCTGATCGCGCCGCCGACCATAAGGGCCGGTAACTGTGCCCGTTCGTTCATTTCCGATCCTCGGGGTTGAAGCTGTTGGCGCGCCACGTCCGGCGCATTTCGTCCTGCTCGATCCGCATGTCGTTCCAGGCGAACCAGAAGGCGGCGGGGACTTCGCGGAAGAGCCGCCGGCAAGCGGCGCTGAACATCACAGGAAGCCAGAAAATGACGATGGCAACGCGGACCAGGCTCATGGCTTGTCCACGTCGTCGAAGATCGACCGGTTGCCGTTCTCGTCGAGCAGCGTTCCGTCGGGCGACCACTGGTGCCGGCCGTTCGGATGCTTGGCGGCGCGCTGCTCGTCGGTGCGCACGTCGACTGCGAGGATGGCCGTCTTGGCGGCGTCGGAACGATCCTTGATCTCCGCGACCGTGACGGACGTCTCGCGGCCGCGAACAGGCACCATGACGCGGGAGCCGACAGCCACGTCGAAGGCACCGGCGAAATAGTCGTAGGTTTTGTCGCTCTCGCCAAATTTGACGGCGACGATCTTCTGGTCGGTCATGCTGCCCTCTTGTCTGGAACCCGCTCCATGCCGGCTGGCAGGGCGCCGTCTTTGTTGCGCGCGATGCGGTTGGCGATCTTCTCGACCGCCTCGCGCACCTCCGGCTCGTCTTTCAGGGCCATGACCAGCGCGTCGTAATCGGTGATGTTCGCGACCCAATAGGTGTGCAGGGACATCTTGGCGCCGGTCCTGCCGGCGAAGACCGGACGGGCTTGTGCCTCACGTGCAGCTTGCACTGCACGCTCGCTCAGCCGCTTGGCCTCCGCCTCGGCTTCGATCTGCAAGGCCTCCTGCTCGCTCTCCTGCGCGAATGAAGACGCGATGCCGGGGAAGGTGCTGGCTTCACGCCGGGCCTTCTCCTCCTCGACCGAGCGCGCTGCGTCGGCCGCCCGCTGCTCAGCCGCTTCTGCCTCGCGCCGAATGCGATCGGCGTCCTCGCGGGCCTTGCGCTGGCGATCCTGCTCCTGGCGGTCGAGTTCTTTCAGCCACGCTTCACCATGCTTTTTGAGCTTCTTGGCGAGGTCCCTGGCATCGGTGCGCAGATCGCGCCATTTGTCGTCGACCGCGTTGCCGCCGTCGAGCCAAGGACGCTTCTCGACGTTGAATTGTTCGTCGGCCTTGTTGGCGATGCCGGCGAGCCGCTTTGCCCAGACGCCCGCCTGATCGGCCTGCTCCTGGGTGCTGATCGGCTTTTTCAGGAAGCCCTCGACCGTTTCCTTCTCGGCGGCCAGTTCAAGGGTCAGGTCTTTGTGCAGATCGCCGGTCTTGGCCGGGAGGTTGTGTTCCCTCGAAACCGACGGAGGCTCATCTGGCCAAGGCTCGCCGGCCAGCACCGAATGATAGAGCGCTTCGGTGATCGGGTTGCGGCAAGCATAGTTCCAGACCCTATGGGCCTCCGCTTCCTTGCCGCCCTGCAGGCAGATGACATTGCCCGATGCGTCACGCCAGATGGCAACAGGAACCAGGGGCGCATCCTTGAATGGACGGTTCCTGAAAAATCCTGACTCCGGGCTGTCGGCAGAAGGGGCGAGCAGGAGCAGCTGATCGTGGGTCAGCTCGCGATATCCGCCCGCCAGTTTCAAAGCCTGACGCCACCATGCATATTGGTCCGCCGTCATCCGTCTGTTTCCTTTTGTGTTACACGTGAAACCATTTTGGCAACACAATGGGCGCGACGAAGCGGTCGCGGGGCGCAGTGCTGCTTAGATTGGGAGAACCCGGCCGGGCTGGTGCGGGCGAATGGTGCGGGGGGTCACACCGGCCCGGCCGGGAACACGCAGATACTCAACACATGACCGCGAGGCATGATGGTAAAATACAACCAGGGGCAACTGGGCCATCGGTCTAGCGATCCTTCTGCGTGAGTAGGATCGTAACCGATTTGGTACGTTTTGCAAGTAGTGTACCCAAAATGGTTACATCTCAGGCAAAAAAAATGCAGATCAGAGTGTGGAAATCCTCAGCCGGGCGCGCCCGATGACCTTCAAGTCCTTCGGCTGGACGGTTTCGTTGACCGCCGCGGGGTTGTCGCTGTGGACCTGGACGGCGCCTGCCGTCGTGGGCGAAAGGTAACGCCACTGCACCGCGCCGGCGATCTCTAGGGCGAAGATGCCGGGTCGATTGGGGATGTTGTCGTCCAGATCGATCACAAGCGCATCCCCTTTGGCAACAATGCCATTGGCCTGGTAGGCGTCGACCATCATGAACCGGAGGTTGTGGCCCGTTGAGTTCGGCAGCATGCGGGCCAGAAACTCAGGATCCAGCACGAGGCCTGGCGTTTGATTTTTGCCGCCGGCGATCTCGAACACCTGGTTGAATTTGCTGACGTCAATCGCCGCAAGCTCCGGAAACATAAGCTCTTCCGGCCTGACATTGAGGTGCGGCGCGATTCGCTCCGCCCATTTCAAGGTAAGCTTCCGGCCGTTTGGGCCATCCTCTTCCTCGAGGCGGCCCATCTGCGGCCTTGTGGTGCCAACGCGACGCGCCAGCTCGGCCTTGGTGAGCCCGGCTTTCTCCCGGAAGTGCTTAATTCCATTCGCCATATCAGTGCGGTAGCTCAAAACGCTTTCCTGCGAAACTGTGCCAGATTGGTTACAAACCTTGACGTGTAACCAAATTGGTGACAAAACCCGCCCATGGAAAACCTGCATCAACTGACGAAATGGCGTGAAGAACGCAATCTAAGCGCCGCCGAGGTGGGCCGGATGATCGACTGTACGCGGCTGACAGTCGATCGGTACGAGGCCGGCCGGATGCCCAGGCAACCATATCTCGACCGCATCGTCGTTATGACCGACGGTGAGGTGAACGCAAACCATTGGTTGGGCAGGGAGGCGGCAGATGTCGTTGCACGGCGCCCGGCTTCGGCTTGACCCGAGATACGATCAACACGGTTCCTCGTTCCGTCCGAAGTTGGTCGGTGCGTTCAACAACTTCCCAAGCCGCAACTCCAAGCGGTTTCCAGCAATCATCGTCGTGGCCCATCGGCATTCCCCTTGCGGTCGTGGCGATGATGGCGGGGAAATTGTTGGATGTGTCCGACAAGGCATCCGAGAATCCCGATGGGTCGTCGTTCCTTCTCCTGTTTTTTGTGAGGAATCGATGCAGGACATTGCTGCAGAGCTACAACAGGTGGTGTTCAAAGCCGCCGGAACTATCAAACCAGGCATGGGCATCAAAGCTCAGATCAACGCTGCGTGTGACGCGCTCGGCTACCCGCGCGGCCACTGGCGGGTGAGGGATGCTTGGTATGGCACCGCTTCCAACTGGAACGGCAAAGCCATCTTCGACCTCCTCGGCCGCTACAACCGTTTGTGCCAGAAGGCAGGCTCCAATGTGGAGCCGGTTAACGAACCTGTAGCCGTCATCGCGAAAGCTTCGAACAGAGGCTGACTTTGACGGAGGTGTGATTTCCTCCGCCAATTACTTCCGCCTTAGGTCCGCACGCAATGTTTCAAGTTGAAACATTCCCAGGAGGTTTAATAAAAATGAAGCAGACTGACGGCGGACAGACGGTAAACGGTGAAGTAAAGACAGTTATGGCTGGGTTTTGCCAAACAGCAAGAAGCATTGGATCGGCTGCCGCCGAGCGAAGTGCAACTGTGCATCTCGTGGCAGCAGCGGCATATCTGGGAGAAACCGTCGGTCCTTCCATGACTAAACAGATCCTGTCGGCGGTATTGGCCTCGATAGGATAAGCAATGAACTACCAGATTGAACGGCAATACCATTTGTAGCTTGTAGGATTGCCGCTCCTCGCAGTTGAGAGAGCGACATGACGATAATTCGTAGGCATTGCCCGAGACCGATCCGCGAGGATCCGAGCTTCGTGTATGTGATGACGGCTGAGCACGGCGGGGTAAAGATCGGGATGTCGACCGATCCCACCCGCCGCTGCAAGGTCGTCAATCGCAACAAGGCCATCAAAGCGGTGGTGGTGTTCCAGCGGCATTTCGCAGACCATCAGGACGCTGAGCGGCTCACCCACATTGCCCTGGCCAAATGGCGCCTGTCTGGCGAGTGGTATAGTTGCCCGGTCGAAACCGCGGTCGCGGCAGTTGAGGCACTGCCAGCATGAGCCATGCCGCCACAAATTGGGCCATAACCCAGCGCGGGCTCAAACCTGCCACGCGCATCGTCCTCTGGCATCTCTGCGACCGCCACAACCCCGACCTTGGCTGCTTCCCGTCCCAAGACAAGCTCGCCTATGACTGCGAGATGTCGCGCTCTGCGCTCAATGAGCACCTCAAAATCCTGGAGCTGACCGGCCTAATTCGCCGGGAGCAGCATATCAACCCCCGCACCAAACAGCAGGAGAACACGCGCTATCGGTTCGCGTTCGAGGCCGATTTCGTCACGGCACAAGATGTGGTGGAGCCGAGTCCGGAATCTGGACACGGGGCCGAGTCCGGAAAAGAGGGCGAGCCGTGTCCGGAAAATGCCTATAGCCGAGTCCGGAATCCGGACTCTAACCCTGTAAGGGAACCAGTAAGAGAACCTCCAGGGCGCGCTGACGCGCCGGGCGGAGGGGATTTCGATATGCTGTGGTCCTCATGGCCAGAGAAGATGCGACCGGACAGCCGGGAAGCGGCTGCGAAGACGTTCGCAAGCCTTGAAGCTGACGGCAAGGCGCTGGCGATTGCGACGGCGGAGACCTATCGAACGACCATGATCCTTCGGAAGGAAAAGCCCCTGATGATCCCCTTCCTGAAAAAGCAGCTCTTCCTCGAGTTCCATGGCGCGCCACCCATCGACAAGGATGGGGATTTCGTGATCACGCCCGAGCGGCCCGAGTGGGGCGCATGGCTGGGCTCGATCCGCCGCCACTATGGTGAGCCGGGCGTCCAAAGCACGATTAAGTGTTGTCGCATCCTACGCAAAACGCGGTGGCCGAGCAATCTTTCGCTTGCCCAAAGTGTAACCAAAATGGCAACATCTGGAACCGGAACGGATACTGCTTCGGCGGATCGGGCATGATGAAGATGAAGCGCCTTTTTCTCGATACGCCCGCCGAGCTGGAGAAGCGGATCGACCGCTTCATCGAGCACATGCGGCATGCCGAGGACATCTTCTTCACCAAGAACAAGCGGGGCCTGCCCACGCCGCGCGACCTGCTCTGGATACTGTTTGCCGACGCCGTCGACACGGCCCGAAACATGCCCGACGTCGAACGCCGCATGGTCTCGAAGGTCGGATCGGCTATGCCCTCGTCGCGAGAGACCGAGCATCAGGCCTATGTGCGTGAGCTGTCGCGCATGGCCGACGGGATGCCACAGTACGACAGCACCGAAGTTCGCATCGTGGTTCACCAGTCGGCCGCCGATCGCATGGTCGACATCATGGACCTTCTCCGCTTCGTGCGGGCAGGGCGGCAAGGGCAGGACGCGCAGCGCTACAAGCGGACTTTCCTGGCGCATGCCGGCGGCCACGGCGTCGAGTTCTGCACGCGCGTCTGGGACCGGCATCGCGTCGAGGTCATGTCGAGGCAGGCGCTGCACGACGTCAAGAGCCGGGTCCTCGGCCAGATCCTGGTCGGCATCGAGAAGGAGTTCGGCCTGGTTCGCACCAGCCGTAGTTTCCGGCGCAAGACCGTCCGGGAAATCGACCAGCTTCGAAGGGAACGCAAGCGCGAGGAGAAACGTCGCCGGCGTGAGGAGCAGGAAAACAATGCCGGTTGACATCGCGATGCCGCGCAACCTGGTCGATCGGCGCAAGAACGCCGGCCATGCCGCGGTCTGCGCCGTCGGCTTCGAGGCTGACCCGGGTGTCTTCCGGCTCGCGACGGCCGAGAACATCGAAGCGCATCTCCCCCAGCTCCAGCCCGGGCGGTGGGAGAGGCTGCATTTCGCACATGTCGTCTGGACGCCGGGGCTCGCCGTGGCGCGCACCATCGTGCTGGGTGCCGAGCGGACGCTCGCCAACTGCCATCTCGGCCAGCATTGGTACCGGGCAAGTCTCGACGTGCTTCACGGCCTGATCCTGGCCGAGGCCGCATCCCTTCGGTCCCCTATCTGGTCGCAGTCCGAGATGATGCACATGCTCAAAGGTCAAGCCATTCGCGCGGCCGACCGCTTCGCGGCGGGGATCGTCTGATGTTCCCGACAGCCGACCAGATTGCCCTTGCCATCGTAATGGCCTGCCGGCCGCACCGAGAGGATCCGTTTGCGGTGTGCTCCGGCGAACTCGGTATGCGGGCGCGCCATGTCGCCATGGAAGCCTTGATCATCGCCTTTCCTGACGCCCGTCGAGTTGGGCTCGGCAAATGTCTCGCATATGGCACTCGGCGCTC
>NZ_RZSN01000104.1:0-21475 GCF_003997315.1 Mesorhizobium sp. M1A.F.Ca.IN.020.04.1.1 | reverse complement strand
GTCTATGAGGAAGCCAACCGCCGCAAGGGCGACACCTCCGAGAACCTGATCGGCCTGCTCGAGTCGCGTCTCGACGCGATCGTCTATCGCGCCAAGTTCGTGCCGACCATCTTCGCGGCCCGCCAGTTCGTCAACCACGGCCACGTCAACGTCAACGGCAAGCGCACCAATATCGGTTCGTACCGCTGCAAGCCGGGCGACGTCATCGAGGTGCGCGAGAAGTCGAAGCAGCTCGTCATCGTGCTGGAATCGGTAGGCTTGGCCGAGCGTGACGTGCCGGACTATATCGAGGCCGACCACAACAAGATGACCGCGACCTACAACCGCGTTCCCGGCCTGGCGGATGTTCCGTTCGCCGTCCAGATGGAACCGAACCTGGTCGTCGAATTCTATTCGCGCTGATCCGACCAATCGGCGACACCCATCCAAGGCCGCCCTCGAGGCGGCCTTTTCTTTGTTTGTCGCGTCGGCCACGGCGGCAATTCCACCCTGGTCATTTTTTTAGCCGCAATTCAGCGACGGCTAGTGATTCCACTTGGCTGCAAAATGCTCTAAGCGAAGCGGCAACAGAACCGTGGGCACCTGCGCCATGAATATGCTGCCAAACGTCAAATCGCTTGAGCCGATCGCCGACGAGCCGGAAGGCGGATTCCATCCGCTGTTCCGCGACGTGCCATCCTCGGTCGAGTTCAACAAACTGCGCAAGCGGCTGCTGCGGCTCACGCGCCAGGCGATCGAAGACTTCGCCATGGTCAAGCCCGGCGAGCGCTGGCTGGTGGCGCTCTCCGGCGGCAAGGATTCTTATGGCCTGCTTGCCTTGCTGCTCGATCTCAAATGGCGCGGGCTGCTGCCGGTCGAGCTGCTTGCCTGCAATCTCGACCAAGGTCAGCCGAATTTCCCGAAGCACATCCTGCCGGACTACCTCGGCGCCAACGGCATTGCGCATCGCATCGAGTACCAGGACACCTATTCGGTGGTCACCGACAAGCTGCCCGAGGGCAGCACCTATTGCTCGCTCTGCTCGCGGCTGAGACGCGGCCACCTCTACCGCATCGCGCGCGAGGAGGGTTGCACCGCGCTTGTGCTCGGCCACCACCGGGAGGACATCCTCGAAACCTTTTTCATGAACCTCTTCCATGGCGGGCGTCTCGCCGCCATGCCGCCGAAGCTTCTCAATGACGAGGGCGACGTCATGGTTCTGCGCCCGCTCGCCTATTGCGCCGAGGCGGATCTCGAGAAATTCGCCAATGCACTGAAGTTCCCAATCATCCCGTGCGATCTCTGCGGCAGCCAGGAAGGGCTGCAGCGCAACGCCATGAAGGCGATGCTCGACGATATCGAGAAGCGTATGCCTGGCCGCAAGGACACGATGATCCGCGCGATGACCAATGTGCGACCCTCGCATCTGCTCGACCGAAAACTGTTCGACTTCGCCGCGCTCGATGTGCGCCTTACCATGGGAAAAGACATTTCCGATGACGTTTGACATGCAAGCGATCGACTGGCTGGCCGAGCTTCTAGCTGACGCAGCCAAGGCCGAAATCATGCCGCGCTTCCGCCGATTGGGCGAGGGCGATGTTCGCCAGAAGACTTCGGCCGCCGATCTGGTGACGGAGGCGGACGTCAACGCCGAAAGGCTGATCACTGCCAGGCTGCGCGAGCGTTACCCTTCAGCGATGATCCTCGGCGAGGAGGCCTGTTCCGACAATCCGGCCTTGCTCAAAGGGCTCGGCGATGCCGAACTCGCCTTCGTCATCGATCCGGTTGACGGCACCTTCAACTTCGCCTCCGGTGTGCCGCTGTTCGGCGTCATGCTGGGCGTCGTGGTCAACGGCGAGACGGTTGCCGGCATCATCCACGACCCGATCGGGAAGGACTGGCTGATCGGCGCCAGGGGGGCGGGCAGCCATATCCGCCACGCACATGGCGCGCTGGACAGGGTGCGGGTCGCCGAGCCGGTGCCGATCTCCGAGATGACCGGCGCGATCTCGTGGCAGTATCTGAAGGAACCGGAGCGCTCGCGGCTCGCTCGCAACCACACAAAGGCGCTGTCGCAGTTCGGCTATCGTTGCGCCGCGCACGAATACCGGCTGCTGGCGAGCGGCCATGCGCATTTCGTCGTCTACAACAAGCTGATGCCGTGGGACCATCTGGCCGGCGTGCTGATCCATCAGGAGGCCGGTGGTTATGCGGCGCGGATCGACGGCGATGCCTATCTGCCGTCGCATGTCGACGGCGGGTTGTTGGTTGCGCCAGACAAGGATAGCTGGAACGAACTGCGGCGCGAGCTCTGGGCGGAATAGGATCGATTGCGCTGACGAGGGCCAGCCCGTCGGCTGGAAGGTGTCGATCTACACCCTCACGCAAATCCGGAGATGTGAATGAGCACCCGGTCCGCGATGGTCGCTCTGGCTCTCGCCCTCGCCGTGACGATCACCGGTGCTGACGAAGCAGCGGCACGGGAGCGCGCCTGCGGCAGTCGCGATCCCGTAAACTCCATAGCGGAAATGTCGGCTGCCATTTACGCCTGCTGGCGGCCGCCCCGCGGAACTGCCGGCCTGTCCTTGACCCTGCGGTTCTCGCTCCGCCGAGACGGAACGCTCATTGGCAAGCCGCGCGCGACCTTCTCCGTACTCGGATCGAACGATGCATTGAACAGAGCCTTCGTTGCCTCAGTCCTCGAGGCTCTCGATAAGGCCCTGCCGTTACCCTTTACCGAGAGCATGGGCGAGGCGATCGCAGGGCGCATACTTTCGCCCCGCTTCACGGTTGCGCTTGAACGAAAATCCTGAGCGGGTGGCCGTAGGCGAGGGTCTCACACCGGCGGATTGTGGGGCTGGAACAGCCTTCCGCGCTCGGCGATCAGGATCATCAGCAGGGCGGCGAGGGAAACGCTGCAGAAGCCGGCGGCCAATGGCGTGACCGTGCCGTTATAGGCCTGGCCTATCAGCGTTCCGAGCAGGCCGCCGAGAAAGGTCTGCATGAAGCCGAGGATGGAGGACGCCGTGCCGGCAAGCTCGCCGAGCGGCTCCATCGCAAGCGCGTTGAAATTCGCGCCGAGACAGCCAAATGGAACCATCGCTCCGGCAAAGAAGGCGATGAACAGCCAGAGCGGCATCTCGATCTCGAGCGAGACGACGAGCCAGACCAGGCTGATGGCGAGGAAGAGCAGCAGCGCGCTCTGCGACAGGCGCCGCATGCCGACCTTGCCGACGAGCCGCGCGTTGAGGAAGTTCGAGAAGGCGAGCACGCCCGCGACGCCGGCGAAGATCAGCGGAAACAGCTCGCCGACATGGAAGACTTCGAGATAGATCTGCTGCGCGGAATTGATGAAGCCGAACATGGCGCCGAAGATGAAGGTGCTGGCAAAGGCATAGCAAAGCGCGATGCGGTTGGTGAGCACGATGCGGAAGCCGCCGACGACGGCGTTGACGGTTAAGGGCCGCCGGTATTCCGGATGCAGCGTCTCCGGCAAGCGCAACAGCGACCATGCCGACACGATGAGCGCGCCGACGGCCATAGTGACGAAGATCCAGTGCCAGGTGGCGAAAAGCATGATGAACTGGCCGATGCCGGGCGCGACGACCGGTATCGCCATGAACACCATGAAGATCAGAGACATGACCTCGGCCATGCGGCGGCCCTCGAAGGTGTCGCGCACGATGGAGACAGCGATGACGCGGGTGGCCGCCGCGCCGATGCCTTGCACGACACGGCAGGCGAGCAGGGTGGCAAAGGTCGGAGCAACAGCAGCGGCCGCTACCGCCGCCACATAGATGATCAGGCCGGCGACCAGCGGCGCACGGCGGCCGAAACGATCGGAAACCGGACCGAAGAAGAGCTGACCGGTGCCGAAGCCAAGAATGTAGGCTGTGATCACATACTGGCGGTGGTTTTCATTCTCGACGCCGAGCGAGGCGCCGATCTGCTGCAGTGCCGGCAGCATGATGTCGATGGCGAGCGAATTGAGCGCCATCAGCGCCGCGCAGAGCGCAATGAATTCCCAGCGCGGAATGGGTAAGCTTTTTGCCGACTGCTGCGCTAGTGCCTGATTGTCCACGGCAAAATCCGATCAATCAAACGAACACGCGCCGGTCGACCGGCGCATCAATTCGTCTCGTTCTCGAGTTCGAAAGCCAAAGTGCCGAGGTGGGGCGGCCCCGGATGTCACGGCGCAGCCGGCTGGGCCGGCCAGCGCGAGCTCAAATCAGGCGGCGCCTTTGACGCTGACGCCTTTTTCGACCAGGAAATCCTGCAGCTCGCCGGCCTGGAACATCTCGCGCACGATGTCGCAACCGCCGACGAACTCGCCCTTGACGTAGAGCTGCGGAATGGTCGGCCAGTTGGAATAGTCCTTGATGCCCTGGCGCAGCTCGGCCGAGGTCAGCACGTTCACGCCTTTGTAGTCGACCCCGACATAGTCGAGGATCTGCACCACCTGGCCGGAGAACCCGCACTGCGGGAAGCCGGGGGTGCCCTTCATGAAGAGCACGACGTCGTTGCTCTTCACTTCGCTGTCGATGTAGTCGTTGATGCCGCTCATGGGGAATCCTTTCACGCCTGTGGGAGTCAGGCTCGAAGCATGTCCATCAAATAAACCCATAGGTTGGCTGAAACAAGACGTTAGCCGCGACGCACCCGAAATGGCGCAAAGCTTTGGTCCGCCATTGGGCCAAATCCGCCAGCCGGAACTCTTCCCACAAGCGGGCCGGCAGGCCGGTTCTCTTGTCTCGGTGCCGCTGACGGTTTCCCAGGTGCGCACGCGCCAGAATTATAGCTATAGCTAAATCTTGAAGCATGCGCTATCCTTGCCAGTGCCTTGGAGGAACGCGGATATGCGCGAAACGAAATCGCTGCTGGAACAAAAGCTCGATCGAAGGCTGCTTCTGGCCGGTGGCCTGGCGGCCGGCGGCACGGCGGTGATGGCGACCGCGGCGCGCGGGCAGACCGACCACGCCGGTCACGGAACGCCAGGGGCGGCCGAACCGCAGCCGGCGCACCTGTCCGCGCATGGGGCGATGATCACCGTCGGCGAGGTCGATGATAGCCGCAACGGATTCGATCCAGTGAAGCTGCTGAGCGACTGGGAGACCGGGACGGTGTCGACGCTGTCGGACGGGCGGACACTGCGCAGCTTCGAGGTCACGGCCGAGGACAAGGAGATCGAGATCGCGCCCGGCATCCTGTTCCCCGCCTGGACCTATAATGGCCGCGTGCCGGGGCCGTCGCTGCGGGCGACCGAAGGCGATCGCTTGAAGATCGTCTTCCGCAACAACGGCTCGCATCCGCATTCCATGCATTTCCACGGCATTCACGCAGCCCGGATGGACGGCGTTCCCGGCGCCGGTCTGATCGGGCCGGGCGAGGAGTTCGTCTACGAGTTCGATGCCAGGCCGTTCGGCTGCCACCTCTATCATTGCCATGCGCTGCCGCTGAAGCGGCACATCCAGAAAGGTATGTACGGCGCCTTCATCATCGATCCCGATCCCGCCAGGCATCCGGAGCACGAGGCGGTCGCCCGCTCGCGCCTGCTCGGCACGCCGGAGAATGCCGGCTGGCAGGAATTCGTAATGGTGATGAACGCCTTCGACACCAATTTCGACAACGAGAACGAGGTCTATGCCGTCAACACCGTCGCCCATGCCTACGCGAAGAAGCCGATACGGGTGCTGAAGGACAAGCCTGTCCGGATCTATCTCGTGAACGTGGTCGAGTTCGACCCGATCAACTCCTTCCATCTGCATGCCAATTTCTTCGACTACTACAATCAGGGCACGACGCTGACGCCGACACTCAGGACCGTCGATCTGATCACCCAGTGCCAGGCCGAGCGCGGTATCCTCGAGTTCCATTTCAGGGAGCACGAGCCAGGCCTCTACATGTTCCATCCCCACCAGTCGGAGTTTACCGAACTCGGCTGGTCGGGCATGTTCGACGTCGTGGAGGCCTTGTCGTGACCGATGTCAGTCGGACCTCCCGGGATACACAGGCCGGTCGGCCGCGCTGGCTCTCTCTGCTCTGGATCGTTCTGCCGCTTGCCGTGCTCGGGCTCGCGGTTGCGTGGATGGTCTCTTCCGACCCGTTGGCCAGCTTTCGCAACGGCGCGCCGCCGGTCGAGAACCTGACCTTCGAGCGGACAATTATCGGAAACGACGGCATTCGAATCCTCGTGCGGGCCGGTGGGTCGGAACCGATGACGATCGCACAGGTCCAGGTCGACGACGCTTACTGGCAGTTCACGCAGGATCCGCCGGGGCCGATCCCGCGCGGCGCAACGGCATGGATCAGCCTGCCATACCCCTGGGTGCTGGGGGAGGCGCATGCGATCAATGTCGTAACCAGTACCGGGACAACATTCGGGCACGATATCGCCGTCGCCGTACCCACACCGACGCGCAGTTCACCTAGCTTTGCCGCGCAAGCGGTGCTCGGCGGCTTTGTCGGCATCCTGCCCGTGGCGATCGGCCTGATGTTCTATCCGGCACTACGCGGGGTCGGGCGGAACGGCATGGACTTTCTCCTGTCGATGACCGTCGGTCTGCTCGCCTTCCTTTTCGTCGACACGCTCGAGGACGCGTTCGAACTGGCCGGCGAAGCAGCCGCCCTGTTCCAGGGGTCGACCATGATCGTACTCGCAGCCACCGCCAGTTTCCTTCTGCTCATGGCGGCAGGCCGGCGCAGCGGGACACCGACCGGGCTGGCGCTTGCCACCTTCATCGCACTCGGCATCGGCCTGCACAATCTCGGCGAGGGGCTGGCGATCGGCGCCGCCTTCGTTTCGGGCGCAGCCGGGCTCGGCACGTTCCTGGTGCTTGGCTTCACCTTGCACAACATCACCGAAGGCATCGCCATCGCCGCCCCGATCCTGAAGCAGCGACCGCCGCTCAGGACCTTCGCCATGTTGACGCTGCTCGCGGGAGGTCCGGCCGTCGTCGGCCTATGGATCGGCAGCCTCGCCTATGCGCCGCAATGGTCGGCGCTGGCGCTGGCGATCGGCGCCGGAGCGATCCTGCAAGTGATCGTCGAGATGGTTTCGCTGCAGCTTCGCCAGCGCCCCGATGGCTCGCGCGCCTTGCTCGCACCGGCTGCGATGGCCGGGCTGACAGCCGGGGTCGGCTTCATGTACCTCACGGCGATGCTGGTAAAGATCTGAACAACCGCGGCGTCAACACTCAGTCCGGAACGCTGGTCTGCAGGGCGAGCGCATGCAGCACGCCGCCCATATTGCCTTTCAGCGCGTCATAGACCATCTGGTGCTGCTGGACGCGGCTTTTGCCGCGGAAGCTCTCGGCCACCACTTCGGCAGCGTAGTGGTCGCCGTCACCAGCCAGATCGCGAATTGTCACCTTGGCGTCCGGAATGCCTTCCTTGATCAGTCGCTCGATGTCGTGCGCATCCATTGCCATGGCAGAAATCCTGTTTTCGAGCGGGCGCAGCCCGTGCGATGAGAGTCGGGGATAAGCGTAGAGCCTTTCCGGTCCGGATTGAAGCGGTTCCATCCGTGACCGAAGCTTCACGGGACATTCCGATCCGGCTGAGCCGCGTCGCCGGCGGACACATCCTCGTGCGTCGAGTAGGCGCGACCGAGGCTGAAGGTCAGCACGTAGAGCGGCACGTTTATCGCGATGCCGACCATCGGCAAGTAGCTCGTCCACTGCCAGACCAGGGAGAAAAACGGCCGGCCGTAGCCATCGCACATAAGCGAAGAACCATACGCCCAAGCGCTCCGATGGCGGTTGCAATGGCGAAGAGCTTGACGCAAGTGACGATATGCCTTGCCCGAGCCGGCTCCGGCAAAAGGCGCTGCCACAGCACCAGGCACAAAACAGGAATGGCGTAGACGAGGTCCTGAGCGGCCAGCAACGGGATTGCGCCGTTCGCCGCAGCAAGGAACTCGGCTCGCGTTTCGAGCCTTGGACAGACCTCGCTCGAGGTCGTCGACAGCAGCAGAAAGACGAACGGGCCGAGGAACCAGAAAAAGAACAGCGACGGCCAGAAAACCGCTGCAAGCAGCGCCCGGACCGCCAGCCTGGTCAAATGGCCTGATCCATGAAGCGCGGGAACCAGCCCTCATGGGCGGCGGTCAATTCGCTGACCGGAACGGCACGCGCCTCGCCGAGCTTCAGCATGTCGCCACCGGTCGTGCCGATCCACGGCGCGAAGATGCCGAGCTTGCCCTGCTCCGCGCGGATCCTGTCCCATTCGCCGCTTTGCGGGTCGATCGACAAGGTCAGGAGATAACGTCCTTGGTCCTCGCCGAACCAGACCGGGATCGGATCGGTGCCGGTGAGACCGGGAATGATGGCGCCGATGCCGGATGCCATCGCCATTTCGGCCAGCGCCACGGCAAGGCCGCCGTCGGAGACATCGTGCGCGGCAGTCACGATGCCGGAAGCGATCAGCGCGCGCACGTGGTCGCCGACGCGCTTTTCATGTTCGAGGTCGACGGGCGGCGGCGAACCGTCGGCGCGGCCGTGGATGTCGCGCATATAGACCGACTGGCCGAGATGGCTGCCCCATGTCGGCGGCGCGCCGATCAGCACGATCATCTGGCCCTCGGCGGCAAAGCCGACGCGGGCCATCTTCGACCAATCGGCGATCAGCCCGACGCCGCCGATGGTCGGCGTCGGCAGGATGCCGCGGCCATTGGTTTCGTTGTAGAGCGAGACATTGCCGGAGACGATCGGGAAGCCGAGCGCGCGACAGGCGTCGCCGATACCCTTAACCGCTCCGACAAACTGGCCCATGATCTCCGGCCGCTCCGGATTGCCGAAATTGAGATTGTCGGTGGCGGCAAGCGGCAGGGCGCCCGTTGCCGTCAGGTTGCGCCAGCATTCGGCGACGGCCTGCTTGCCGCCCTCATACGGGTCGGCCTCGCAATAGCGCGGCGTGACGTCGGAAGAGAAGGCGAGCGCCTTGGTTGGATGGCCTTCGACGCGCACCACGCCGGCATCGCCGCCTGGGAGCTGCAGCGAATTGCCCTGGATCAGCGTGTCATACTGCTCCCACACCCAGCGGCGCGAAGAGAGGTCCGGTCCGCCCAGCATCTTGAGCAACGCGTCAGCGACGTCGGCCTTGGGCGCGTCATTCGCTGCAAGCGGCGCCGGCTTCTTCGTTTCGACCCAGGGGCGGTCATATTCCGGCGCCTGGTCGCCCAGTTCCTTGATCGGCAGGTTGGCGACCTCGTCGCCGTGGTGCAGCACGCGGAAGCGCAGGTCGTTGGTGGTCGTCCCGACGATGGCGAAGTCGAGGCCCCATTTGCGGAAGATCGCCTCGGCTTCCTCCTCTTTCTCGGGGCGCAGCACCATCAACATGCGCTCCTGGCTTTCCGACAGCATCATCTCGTAGGCGCTCATGCGCTCCTCGCGCACCGGCACCTTGTCGAGATCGAGCTCGATGCCGAGATCGCCCTTGGCGCCCATCTCGACCGCCGAGCAGGTGAGCCCGGCCGCACCCATGTCCTGGATGGCGATGACCGCGCCCGACGCCATCAGCTCGAGGCAGGCCTCCAGCAGGCACTTTTCGGTGAAAGGGTCGCCAACCTGTACGGTCGGCCGCTTCTCCTCGATCTTGTCGTCGAACTCGGCCGAGGCCATGGTGGCGCCGCCGACGCCGTCGCGCCCGGTCTTGGCGCCGAGATAGACGACCGGCAGGCCGACGCCCTTGGCCTGCGACAGGAAGATGGCGTTGGTTTTGGCGAGGCCGGCCGCGAAGGCGTTGACCAAGATGTTGCCGTTGTAGCGGGCGTCGAAATTGACCTCGCCGCCGACGGTCGGCACGCCGAAGGAATTGCCATAGCCGCCGACGCCGGAAACGACTCCAGCAACCAGGTGCCGGGTCTTGGGGTGGTCAGGCGCGCCGAAGCGCAGCGCGTTCATCGCCGCAACCGGTCGCGCGCCCATGGTGAAGACATCGCGCAGGATGCCGCCGACGCCGGTCGCGGCTCCCTGATAGGGCTCGATATAGGAGGGGTGGTTGTGGCTCTCCATCTTGAAGACGACGCAGTCGCCGTCGCCGATGTCGACCACGCCGGCATTCTCGCCCGGCCCCTGGATCACCCGCGGGCCGCTGGTGGGCAGCGTGCGCAGCCATTTCTTGGAAGACTTGTAGGAGCAGTGCTCGTTCCACATCGCCGAGAAGATGCCGAGCTCGGTGAAGCTCGGCTCGCGGCCAACCAGATCGAGGATGCGCTGGTATTCGTCGGGCTTCAGCCCATGCGCGGCGACGAGCTCGGGGGTGATCGGCACGGAATTGGATATGGTCATGAGCGGCGATTGGTATCCGTGGGAGAGGGGGCTTTTCTGAGTCTCCTCTTATCGCAAGCTTTCGAGCGATACACCCCCAAAGCACGACGAAAACGCCGCAAAACCGCTGCGCCGGCACCGGCCGGTAGCGCGAGGCGCTTAGGAAAGGACAGGTCAGGAAAAACTGTCGTAGCCGGCGCGGCCCTCGTCGAGCAGGCGGCGGATGACCGCGACGCCACCGGCGACATCCTTGCTTTGCCGGGGTTGCGAGACACCGAAGCGGACGCCGTGGAAGACTTGCTCGGAACGACCGGCCTTGAACTCATCCTCGTCGTCGATGAGCACGCCCTGCGCCAGGCAGGCATTCTTGAAGGTGCCCGAGAGCCAAGGATCCGGCAAGGTGAGCCAGACGAAGGGCACATTGTCCCGTGCCTTAAAGTCAAAGCCAACCAGCGTCTCGCGCACGACATGGAGACGAGCTTGGATCTCTGCAATGCAGCGCTTGCGGATATCGTTGGCCTGGCCCGACATCACCAGCCTTGTTCCGACCTCCGCCAGCAGAAAGGGCAGCCCGCCGGTCATCATCTTGTGCGCCACGCGGATGCGGTGGCGGTAGGCGGGCGGGCAGGACAGCCAGCCGCCGCGCACGCCGGCCGCGACCGACTTCGACAGGCCGCCGGCTACGATCGTGCGCTCAGGGGCGTATTTGGCGAGCAGTGGCGTCGGATCGTCGGTCAATTCGCCATAAAGATCATCCTCGATCAAGACGACATTGTACTCGCGCGCTATGCGCGCGATCGCCTGGCGCCGCTCCGCCGACAGCGTAACCAGCGTCGGGTTCTTCGCCGTCGGCATCACGAACATCATCTTCGGGTGTTTCTGCGCGCAGACGCGTTCGAAATCGTCGGGATCGAGACCTTCATCGTCCGCCGAGACCAGCGCGGTACGGCGCCCGATCAGACCGGCGCTGCGCGAGATCTGCGAATAGGTGAGATGCTCGAAGACGATCGTGTCGCCAGGCGTGGTGAGCGCCGCGATCGCCGCCATCACCGCCGCATGGGTGCCAAGCGTCGGCACGATCGAATCGGGCGAGGGGTGAAAGGAATTGCGCTTGAGCCAAAGGCCGCCGGCCTCGAACCAGCGCTCCGGGAAATCCCTGGTATAGCTTGAAATGTCGTGGGGGTGCTCCTCCGCCGTCCGCGCCAGCAGTTCGGCAATCAATGCGCCTTGTCCGACATCGGGGGCGGCGGTGCTGTCGAAGCGCAGCTTGCCGCTGGGCGCATCGATGAGCCGCGTTCCGAGCGCGGCGGGCTGCAGCTCGGGCTTGGGGCTCTCCGCGCGTTGCGCGAGCACATAGGTGCCGCGCCCGACCTCCCCACTCACCAGCCCGCGCTCGCGCAGCAACTGATAGGCCCGGCCGACCGTGCCGACCGTAGTGCCAATGTCGTAGGCGAGGTCGCGCTGCGGCGGCAGTTTTGCACCCGCATCGATGACGCCCTTGTCGATCTCTGACTCAATGCTGTCAGCAAGGCGCTGATAGAGAGGGCCGGAACCGGAAGCGAGGTCTGGGAGCCAATTTGTCATGGTGACAATTTTTTATATTGCATCGCGAGACGAGTCAATCGATATGAGAACGCGGGTAGCTAGAGTACAATTGATAGAATTGGTTGATCGCAAGATGAATACAATTGATACATTCCGTTATGACAGCGCCGAGTTGCACGGCCGCCCGTCGGGGCGCCGCAGGTTCGTTGACCGGGTCGTATTCGTGCTTCGTGCCATCGCCAGGCAAATCGACCGAATGCTGGAACGCCGTCGCGGACGCCTTGCGCTCTTGGAGATGACCGACGAGCAGCTCAAGGACATCGGCATTTCGCGCTGCGACGCCCATCGCGAAGGTATCAGGCCGTTCTGGGACTAAGCGCGTCGCGACGCCCTTGATTGTTGCGATGCATGTCAAATCGCTGCGCGGTTTGGGCATACATCGACCGCGAACAGAGCTTCGATGGTATGTTGATTGACGAGCGCGAAAAGCCGACCGTCAATCCTGCATTTGCAGGAAGTGGGCTACGGCCGAGTCACGCGGCAGCGGCGCAGGCTGAATTGCCGGCCTGCCAGCGCGCGATGTCGGAGCCTATGCGCGCGCCCAGCGGTTCGGCCATCAACGGCCCGAACACGTCCACTTTGCGGGAATTGCCTTGTGCTTGCACGACCAGCAGCGGCTTGCCGCCATAGTGGTTGGCAGGCACCAGCAGGAAGCGCGGCGTGCCGCTGTAGGAGTTGAGCTCGTTGGCCATCTGATAGGGCTTGAAGGCCGGGTCCTTGCTGGCGATCCAGCACTTGTGAGCGGCGATGGCGACCTGCTCCATGGCAAGCAGGGAAGCGCTCTTGCCAGAGGGGGGCGGCGTGGTCTTCGAGCCGGACTGGCAAGAGGCGAGCGCAAATCCGGCGGCGGCCAGGAGAGCAAGGCGAGCAATCGTCAGTCTCATGGTCAGGCCGCCCCGTTGGTCTGAAAGAATGGTCTGAAGGAATCGTCTGAAAGGATCAAGCGGCGATGCCAAGCGCGCCTTCGAACAGCGCCCGGCCGTCGCTGCCGCCGTGTGCCGCCTCGATCAGGTTCTCCGGGTGCGGCATCAGACCGAGCACATTGCCCTTCTCGCTGACGATGCCGGCGATGTCGTTGATCGAGCCGTTGGGATTGGTGCCTTCGGCATAGCGGAACACCACCTGGCCTTCGCCTTCGAGGCGCGCCAGCGTTTCGGCGTCGGCGAAATAGTTGCCGTCGTGATGCGCGACCGGTGAGCGAATGATCTGGCCCGGCTGATAGCCGCGGGTGAACATCGTGTTGGCGTTGGCGATCTCGAGCTTCACGTGCCGGCAGACGAATTTCAGCGAGGCGTTGCGCATCAGGGCGCCGGGGAGCAGCCCCGCCTCGACCAGGATCTGGAAGCCGTTGCAGACGCCGATCACCATCACGCCCTTGGCCGCCTTTTCGGCCACTGCCCGCATCACCGGCATGCGCGCGGCGATCGCCCCGCAGCGCAGATAGTCGCCGAAGGAAAAGCCGCCGGGAATGGCGATCAGGTCGACGTCCGGGATTTCGGTGTCGGTCTGCCAGACGGTCGCCGGCGCCTGACCGGAAATCTTGGTCAGAGCCGCGATCATGTCGCGGTCACGGTTGAGCCCAGGCAGGAGGACGACGGCTGATTTCATTTGGGTCGTAGGGCCTCTGGTTTTCGGCGAGTTCGCTGGTTATGCACGCGCTTCAGGAGCCTGTACATCAAATCGCTGGTGGCTTCAGGCATAACCTCTGCGCTGCAACCTCAGGTAATAGCCACACTATAATTCTCAATCACCGTGTTCGCCAGAAGCTTGTCGCACATGGCCTTGAGGTCGGCTTCGGCCTTGGCCCTGTCGGTTCCGGTGAGCTCGATGTCGAAGACCTTGCCCTGCCGCACCTGGCCGACGCCGTCGAAGCCCAGCCCTGAGAGCGCGTGCTCGATCGCCTTGCCCTGCGGGTCGAGAACTCCGTTCTTGAGGGTGACGGTGACGCGGGCTTTCATCGATACTCCTGAGTGATCGGTAGTGCGGAGGGCGGGCGCGCCGTTTCCGGCAGGCCCGCGCTGGCTGTCAGTGCTTCGTGCTCTTCGAGGGCTCGGAAGAGGCAACGAGCACCGGGCCTGTCGGGCGCGGCGGCTCGTTCTCGTTCATGATGCCGAGGCGGCGGGCCACTTCCTGGTAGGCCTCGACCAGGCCGCCCATGTCGCGGCGAAAGCGGTCCTTGTCGAGCTTGTCCTGAGTGGCGACGTCCCACAGCCGGCAGGAATCCGGCGAGATCTCGTCGGCGACAACGATGCGCATCATGTCGCCCTCGAACAGGCGGCCGCACTCGATCTTGAAGTCGACAAGCTGGATGCCGACGCCCAGGAACAGGCCGGAGAGGAAGTCATTGACGCGGATAGCCAGCGCCATGATGTCGTCGATCTCCTGCGGGCTGGCCCAGCCGAAGGCGGTGATGTGCTCTTCCGACACCATCGGGTCGTCCAGCGCATCTGCCTTGTAGTAGAATTCGATGATCGAGCGCGGCAGAACCGTGCCTTCCTCGATGCCCAGGCGCTTTGCGAGCGAGCCGGCGGCGACGTTGCGCACCACCACCTCAAGCGGAATGATCTCGACTTCCTTGATCAGCTGCTCGCGCATGTTCAGCCGGCGGATGAAATGGGTCGGGATGCCCATACGATTGAGGTGATTGAAAATGTGCTCGGAGATGCGGTTGTTGAGCACGCCCTTGCCGTCGACCACCTCATGTTTCTTCTTGTTGAAGGCGGTGGCGTCATCCTTGAAGAACTGGATCAGCGTCCCGGGCTCAGGTCCTTCATAGAGGATCTTGGCCTTGCCTTCGTAAATGCGGCGGCGATTTTTCATCTGATTTTTTCTCTGGATTGGCGGGCAGGCGGCAAGCGACCAGTTCCTGTCCGTCTGCCTAAATTAGTTGTGGCGACGGGTGCGTTCAATGCCGGTGTCTATAGCAATCGTAATGTTTGCTCAATCGGCAAATCCAGCCGATCAACCGCTTTCGGAACCGAAATGCCGCAGCGCAGCATGGGACGTTGCATATTGACCGGCCCGCGACCTTTTGGTTTGTGCTGGGTAAGCACACATATTCATAGCCAAGCGAATCGATTTGATCGGAGGGACGCATGAGCAGCATGAAAGACCGCGAAGAGGGCTTCGAGCGCAAATTCGTCTTCGACGAGGAGCTCCGCTTCAAGGCCTCGGCGCGCCGCAACAGAGCGCTCGGCCTGTGGGCCGCCGAAAAGCTGGGCAAGAGCGGAGCCGATGCCGAGGCCTATGCCAAAGCGGTAGTCGTCTCCGACATCGAGGAGGCCGGCGACCATGACGTCTTCCGCAAGATCCGCGAGGACTTCGACGCCGCGGGCGTCAACCAGTCGGACCATCAGATCCGCCGCACCATGGACGAGCTGATGGCGCAGGCGATCGAGCAGGTCAAGAACACGTAAAAATCGTTGGACCAATCGACCGCCCGGCTCAGCCGGGCGGTTTTCTTTGCCTTGCCGCCGTTTCCGGCTGAGACTGCGGATCGTTACCAAGGAAGTTCCGATGTCGCTCAAGTCCCGCCTGGCCGCCGACGAAACGCTGTTCACCGCCTGGTCCGGCGTGCCGGACGCGCTGACGGTAGAGATCATCGCCAAGCAGGGCTTTGATGCCGTTACCCTCGACATGCAGCATGGCGGCCACCACGAGGACAGCGTTCTGCGCGGCCTGGTGCCGGTGCTTGCCGCCAACAAGCCGGCGCTGGTGCGCATCCCGGTCGGGCGCTTCGACATGGCGAGCCGGGCGCTCGATTTCGGCGCAGAGGCGGTGATCGCGCCGATGGTCAATTCCGTTGACGACGCCAGGCAGTTCGCCGCAGCGATGAAGTACCCGCCGATGGGCGAGCGTTCTTGGGGCCCGACCTATGCCTTCCCGCGCCATGGGAAGGGCGACCATGCCGAGTGGCTGCGCGACTCGAACCAGCGCACCATGGCCTTTGCCATGGTCGAGACGCGTGCGGCGTTCGAGGCGCTGGAGGGCATCCTCGAGACGCCCGGCATCGATGGCATCTTCGTCGGGCCGTCGGATTTCTCGATCGCTTGGTCGAAGGGCACCACCGTCAATTCGACGCTGGAAAGCATGATGGAGACGGTCGCCTCGATCGCCGAGCGGACGCGCAAGGCAGGCAAGCACGCCGCGATCTATGTCATCGAGCCGGCCATTGCCGGCCGCGTCGTGTCGATGGGCTATCGGCTGCTCGCCATGGGTTCTGACCACACGCTGATCTCGCTCGGAGCCAGGACGCTGCTGAAGAGCATGCGGGATTCGATCGGCGCCTGAGGCGTTTCAAGGCTCCTTCAGTTCCGTGAGGAACTTGGCGAAGGTCATCGATCCCTCCGGCCAGGGGCCGAAGCCCGCGTCCTGGTTGAGATGGCCGGCGTCGCCGGCGTCGATGAACAGCGAACCCCAGGCGGCGGCGATATCCTCGGCAACCTCAAAGGCGCAGAACGGGTCGTTGCGGCTGGCGATCACGATCGACGGAAAGGGCAGGGGATCGCGCGAATAGGGCCCGAAGGTCATCAGGTGCCTCGGCCTGATCTCCGGATTGGCGACATCAGGGGGCGCCACGAAGAAGGCGCCCGCGACCGGCTTCTGGAATTGCGGGATCGCCTGCACCGCCGCCGCCACACCCAGCGAATGCGCGACGATGACCACCGGCCGCTCGGCCTCGTTGACAGCTTTCGCTACACTTGCCGTCCAGTCCTCGCGCACGGGTTTCGTCCACTCGGCCTGTTCGACCCTGCGTGCCGTCGACAATTTCGATTGCCAGCGGGTCTGCCAATGCTCGGGACCGGAGTTGGTGTAGCCGGGTATGATGAGGATATCGGCGTCCTTGACTTTCATGGCGCCGATGTAGCGAGCGCCCCTGTCTGATGCAACCGGCCGGTGGAATGCAGTGGCATCACAAAGGTGAACAACGTGTTCGATTCTTTCAACCTTGTGTGAACGATGGTGATGAACGATCTGGAGTCTGGAGAGGGAACAGGAATGACTAATAAACGTCGGAGCGACTGCCCATCGTGAGATCGGCGCACGAACGGAGAGTGCGATGAGCGAACTGCCTTTTGCCGCGACCACCCCGGTCAGCGTCGCGCGTGTCGGGTTGAAGGCGCGCGATGCCGAAAACCTTGCCGCCTATTATCGTGCCGTCGTCGGCCTGCAGGAGTTGAGCCGCGCCGATGGCGCGATCACCCTCGGCGCCGCGGGCCGCCCGCTGCTGGTGCTGGAGCAGGATGCCTCGGCCAAGCCTGACGACCCGCGCAGCGCCGGCCTTTTCCACACTGCGTTCCTGCTGCCGTCGCGCGCCGATCTCGGCCGGTGGATCAGCCATGCCGCCGCCAACCGGATCGGCATCGAAGGCGCCTCGGACCATCTGGTCAGCGAGGCGCTCTACCTCACCGACCCTGAAGGCAACGGCATCGAGATCTACGCCGATCGCCGTCCGCAGGATTGGAAATGGAACGGCGACAAGATCGCAATGTCGACCGAGCGGCTGAATCTCCCCGCGGTCGTCGCCAGCGTGCCCGTCGGTGATGCCGGCTGGCAGGGAGCGCCGGAAAACACCATTGTCGGCCATGTCCACCTGCGCGTCGGGCGTCCGGAAGACGCCGAAGCGTGGTGGCATGACGAATTCGGCTTCGACACGGTCGCCAAATATGGCGGTCAGGCGGTGTTCCTGTCCTCCGGCCACTACCACCACCATATCGGTGCCAATTCCTGGCGCAGCGCCGGCGCCGGCCGCCGCGATCCCTCCCGCTCGGGCCTCGCCTGGGTCGAAATGCGCTCGGATAACGTGAAGGCCGAGACGACGCGTGAAGATCCCTGGGGCACGGTGATGAGGACGGTGCCTGGCAAGGCCTGATTAGGCTGCGCCACGCTAGCGGGGCGCCCTTCACTCGGACTCAAGCCTCTCCAAACACCCGCTTGAAGATCGTGTCGACATGCTTGGTGTGATAGCCGAGGTCGAACTTCTCGCGGATCTCGGCCTCGGGCAGTGCCGCTGTCACGTCCTTGTCGGCAAGCAGTTCCTCAAGGAAATCAGCACCTTGCTCCCATACCTTCATGGCATTGCGCTGCACCAGGCGATAGGCATCCTCGCGTGACACGCCAGCCTGGGTCAACGCCAGCAGCACGCGCTGCGAATGCACCAGGCCGCGGAACTTGTTGAGGTTCTTCTCCATGTTCTCGGGGTAAACGAGCAGCTTATCGACGACACCGGTCAGGCGTGCCAAGGCGAAGTCGAGCGTCACCGTCGCGTCCGGTCCGATCATGCGCTCCACCGAGGAGTGCGAGATATCGCGCTCGTGCCACAGCGCCACATCCTCCATGGCCGGCATGGCGTAGGAGCGGACCATGCGGGCAAGGCCGGTGAGATTCTCGGTCAACACCGGGTTGCGCTTGTGCGGCATCGCCGACGAGCCCTTTTGTCCCGGCGAGAAATATTCTTCCGCTTCCAGCACCTCGGTGCGCTGCAGATGCCGGATCTCGACGGCCAGGCGCTCGACCGACGAGGCGATCACGCCGAGCGTAGCGAAGAACATCGCATGGCGGTCTCGCGGGATGACCTGAGTCGAGACCGGTTCCGGCTTCAGGCCGAGTTTCTTCGCCACATGCTCTTCGACATAGGGATCGATGTTGGCGAAGGTGCCGACCGCGCCCGAGATGGCGCAGGTGGCGATGTCTTCGCGCGCGTGCAGCAACCGCTCGCGGCAACGCGAAAATTCGGCATAGGCCAGCGCCAGCTTGACGCCGAAGGTGGTCGGCTCGGCGTGGATACCGTGGCTGCGGCCGATGGTGATGGTATCCTTGTGCTCGAAGGCGCGGCGCTTCAGGGCCACAAGCAGCGCGTCAATGTCGGCAAGCAGGATGTCGCTGGCGCGTGTCAATTGCACCGCAAGACACGTGTCGAGAACGTCCGACGAGGTCATGCCCTGGTGAATGAAGCGGGCGTCCGGTCCGACGAATTCGGCGAGATGGGTCAGGAATGCAATCACGTCATGCTTGGTGACGCGCTCGATCTCGTCAATTTTGCCAACGTCGAATTTGGCCGCGCCGCCCTTCTCCCAAATCGTCTTCGCGGCTTCCTTCGGGATGACGCCGAGCTCGGCCAGCGCATCGCAGGCATAAGCCTCGATCTCGAACCAGATGCGGAACCGGGTTTCGGGCGACCAGATGGCGACCATTTCCGGCCGGGAATAGCGAGGGATCATGGTTTCTTAGTCCTGCTGGGAGAAGCTTTGGCCGCGTCCTAACAGAGGCCGGCTCAATGCTCAACGCCGCCGGCGTGCAAACCAGATGCTGGCGGCGGCAAGTACGGCAAAGCCGAACGGAAAATAGAGCCGGACGCCCAGGACGACGAACTGGTAGAGCGCGGCGAGGACCGTGAACACGAACTCAGACGCCCAGGTCCGCGTGAAGGCCGGCGCGTGCCACTCGGCGTAGTAAGAACGGTATTGCAGGGCAAACAGCCCGCCGGTGAAAGCGAGCGTCGCGCCAAGCAGGCATACGAAAGCTGCGGCGAGCGCGGTTTCCCAGTGGCGGCCGCGCGATACCAGTGCGGCGAACGTCAGCCCGACCGAAAAAGCAAGCGCGCCGCCGAGCGCATAAAGCAGCACGACGAAGCGGGCGCTGTCCGGCGTCTCCCAATAATACAGATTGAGGAAAGTGCTCGCCGCCATCGCAAGCCCCCACAGCAGGGCGCCGACAATTGCCGAGCTTGCTGATGGCAGAGCGTCGCGCAGGCGGTTTGCCAGGCGCAGACGCAAGGAGGCCGGCTGCAGCGACGTTACGGTCACTGGGCCACGTTCCGCGGCGAAAAGCGGTTCGCGTTGCGTGGTGTTGGCAATGCTCCCTGTCTCATTGGCATCATGGCTATCATGCCATGGTGAACAAGACATGCCGCTCGATGCATCCAATCCCGCGGCCGTTTGTTATTGTGGGCGGCCGACAGGGACGCGCGGCCACCCACCGGAGGGACCAGCATGACCGTCGATCTTAGTAAGATACGCGAGCATATGGAAGTAGTCGGCGCCGATGGCGTCCATGTCGGTACCGTCGACAAGGTCGAGGGGCAGCGCATCAAGCTAACCAAGGCCGACAGCGGCATGGGCTCGCACAAAGGCCACCACCATTATGTTCCGCTGGCTCTGGTCGCGGAGATCGAAGGAAAGAAGGTCTGGCTCTCGGCGAATTCGGAAGTCGCGGTGACGTTCGAGGAAGAGAAGTCCGACCCGACCTGACCGGCGTCCAGAACTCTAGCGGGACGACCAGACCGGAAAGAGATCGCCGTCGGCCGGCGTCGCCGCGTGGACGCCGCGGCTGATGGCGCGGGCCATCGTAGACCCCGCTGCGGCATAGAGATCGATCGCTGCATCGGCGCTGAGTTCGATGCCGCTCCTGCCGGTCGCGAGCGCAAAGACGAGATCGCCGTCGGCCGGTGTGTGCGTCGGCCAGATGGCGCGGGCAAATCCGTCATGCGCCGAAATCGCCAGCCGTTTGGCGGCCGACTTGGAAAGCACGGCATCGGTGGCAATGACGGCAATCGTCGTGCTGGCGCCCTCTGGTGGTTCCCCTGCGCGCCTGTCGCGGTACTTCAAGAGTATCTTCCTGGCGTCTTCCGGTATCGGGTCGGGATAACCCAAGCCGCCGAATTCATCGCCCATCTCGAAGGGAGCGGCCCAGAAATGGCGGCTGCGTCCGACCGTCACCGAACCGGTCGGGTTGACGGCGGCGAGCGCGCCGATGGTGACGCCGCTGTCGAGCATCGTCGAGGCCGAACCCAGCCCGCCCTTCAGACCGGAAGTCAGAGCGCCGGTACCGGCGCCGACCGTACCGAGCGGGAAATCGGTCGTTGTCGCCTGAGCCGCCTCGTAGCCAAGCTCGCGATAGGGCGGATAGCGGCCCCAATCCTTGTCGCCGCCATTGCGCAGGTCGAAGAGGATCGCGGCCGGCACGATCGGCACGCGAAAACCACCCACCTCGACGCCGATGTTTTTCTCCCGCAGCGCCGCCTGGACGCCGGAAGCGGCATCGAGGCCGAAGGCCGAGCCGCCGGACAGCACGACTGCGTGAATGGTCGCGATCGAGTTTTGCGGCTCGAGCAGGTCGGTCTCACGCGTGCCTGGTGCGCCACCCAGCACCTGGACTCCGGCCACCGCCGGCTCCTCGCAAAGCACTACCGTGACGCCGGACTTCAGCCTGGCGTCAGCAGCATTGCAGACGGTGAGTCCGGCGACGTCGGTGATCAGGTTGCGTGGACCGGTGCGGAACATCAGTTTTCCTCCAGCGGCACGAAATGGGTGCCGTCGAAGCGGAAGGCGCGGAATGGGTTTTGGCGGAGATCGCCCTTTTCGTCGAAGCGGACGGTGCCGATAGCGGTCGCGAAATCATGGTCGGTCAGCGTCTTGGCGAGCGGCTTGCCGGAGCTTTCTGCGTCGACCGCTGCCGCCTTGGCGACCTCCACCGCGGCATAAGCCGGCAGCGTGTAGCCGTCGGTCACGATCTTCCTTTCGCCAAAGGCCTGCACGACCTTGGGGTCCGCGACTTCTGCCCACTCCGGCAGCGCGATCATCAGTGTGCCGGCCGCATAGGGCACATCGCCGGGTGGCGTGCGCAGC
>NZ_RZSN01000103.1:0-21510 GCF_003997315.1 Mesorhizobium sp. M1A.F.Ca.IN.020.04.1.1 | reverse complement strand
GCGCAACTCGACCGGCTCGGCGGCGGTGCGACCCTTGCGGGCGAAAGCTTTCAGCTCCTCGGTGATGGAGCCGATGCGTTCTGTCAGCGCAGCGATGGCGCCGAGATTTTCCTCCGCCGACGCCGGCTGCTTGCGTTCCAGGAAAACGCGCGCATTGTCGGCATAGGCGCGGATGGTCGCCACCGGCTGGTTGATCTCATGCGCGACGCCCGCGGCAACCTGGCCGAGCGTCGCCAGGCGGTTGGCCTGCACCAGCTCCTGCTGCATGACCTGCAGCTTGGCTTCGGTGCTGCGGTGGTCGGCGATCTCGGCCTGCAGCCGGTCGCGTGCGAGGCTGAGGTCCTGCGTGCGCTCGACGACGCGCCGTTCGAGTTCGGCGCGCGCCGCCTGCTCGGCAGCGATCCGCATCTGCGCGGACTGCCGGCGCCACAACAGATAGGCGGCCAAAGCGAGCAGCGGGACAAGGACGCCGAGGGCCAACAAACGCATTTCGCGCTGCGCCGCCGCGATCGGCGCTTCCGCCGGCACGAGATAGTCGAGGCGCCATGGCGTCGACGGCACGGCGGTGGATAGCCGCAGATACTCTGCGTCGCTGCCGCCGGGCGTGATGGCGTGCACCAACGCGACATCGGGGCTGAGCGGTTGCGGCCTCGTGACGGGCAACGGCACCAGCGGAGCCTCGCCGAACTGCTGGCTGGCGCGGATGTCGGCCGCGACTGGAGCGGCCAGCGGCGCCGTCGTCATGAAGCGCCAGGAGGGCACGCTGGTGATCAGCACCACCCCATGCTCGTCGCTGACATAGGCCGGGCGGTTCGCCTCGTGCCAGTCGGCTTCGAGCTGGTCGAACTCCATCTTGACCACGACGACGCCGAGCGGGGCCGCCGCACTCCCGACACGGCGCGAAATGTAGAGGCCCGGGCGCTTGCTGACATTGCCGAGCGCGAAATACTCGGCCGTGCCGGATTGCATGGCGCCCGAGAAATAGGCGCGAAAACCGTAGTCATTGCCGACAAAGCTAACCGGCTCGCGCCAGTTGCTGGAAGCGATGGCCAGCCCGTCCGGGCCGGTGACGTAAAGCACCGAGGCCTTGGTGCCCGAAACCAGCCCTTCGAGCTTGCGGTTCAGCACGTCGATCGAGGCGGGGCTGCGCTCAGCGAGCGCGTCATGCACCTGCTGGTCTTCGGACAGAAGCAGCGGCAGCGCGCGCGGGTTTTCGAGCACCGCACGCAGCAGCGCCACCTTGAGATTGGCGTCGGTCCGCCCTTGCGCCGACAGCGCCTCGATCTCGGTCGAGCGTCCGTAGAGGCCGGCGCCATAGAGCGCTGCAAAGACGATGAGAAGCGCCACCGCCGCAAACAGCAGCCAGGCGCGCCGCGCCCGCCCGGCGAGCAGTTCGGGCGTCGAAGCGAGGGCAGCGGCGGGGCGTTGCAGCATCGCCCATTTGTGCATGATTTCGCACAAAGCACAATTCGAGCTATGCGGATCGCCGCACTGCGCTGTCGAATGGCAAAGCGCGTTGCGTCAGAAAACCAAACAAAATCAATGCTCGACGCCTCAAGGCGCAATCTGGCACGGCCGTTGCAAATGCATCCGCAGCAGCCGCGAGGCTGTGAAGGTCAACTGCCCCGGGAGGTCGAGCTTCTCGATCGGGGCCGAACGGAGGACATCATGCAGACGGCAATCGCTGCCGCGGAACCGCGCGGCAAAGTTCCCTTTTATCGGCATCTTTACGTGCAGGTCCTGGCGGCGATCGCCGCCGGCATCCTGCTCGGCCATTTCTATCCCGACATCGGCGCCTCGCTGAAGCCGCTCGGCGATGCCTTCATCAAGCTGGTCAAGATGGTGATCGCGCCAGTGATCTTCCTCACCGTCGCGACCGGCATCGCCGGCGTCTCCGACCTGCATAAGGTCGGCCGGGTCGCCGGCAAGGCGATGATCTATTTCCTCGTCTTCTCGACGCTGGCGCTCATCGTTGGCCTGATCGTGTCAAATGTCGTCCAGCCCGGCGCCGGCATGCACATCAATCCGGCGACGCTCGACGCCTCGAAGGTCTCGACCTTCACCGAGAAGGCCCATGATACGACGATCGTTGGCTTCCTGCTGAACATCATCCCCGACACCATAACCGGCGCCTTCGCCCAGGGCGACATCCTGCAGGTGTTGTTCTTCTCGGTGCTGTTCGGCGTCGCTCTCGCTTTGGTCGGCGAGCGCGCTCGTCCGGTGGTCGACTTCCTGCAGGCGCTGACGGCGCCGATCTTCCGCCTCGTCGCCATCCTGATGAAGGCTGCGCCCATCGGCGCCTTCGGCGCCATGGCCTTCACCGTCGGCAAATACGGCATCGGCGCGATCGCCAATCTCGCCTTCCTGATCGGCACCTTTTACCTGACGTCGCTGCTCTTCGTGCTGATCGTGCTGGGCGCGGTGGCATGGTACAACGGCTTCTCCATCCTGGCGCTGATCCGCTACATCAAGGAAGAGCTGCTCCTTGTGCTCGGCACCTCATCGTCGGAGGCAGCACTTCCCGGCCTGATGGCCAAGATGGAGCGCGCCGGCTGCAATCGCTCGGTGGTCGGTCTTGTCATCCCGACCGGCTATTCTTTCAACCTCGACGGCACCAACATCTACATGACGCTGGCAGCGCTGTTCATCGCCCAGGCGACCGATACGCCGCTCACCTTCGGCGACCAGATCCTGCTGCTGCTCGTTGCCATGCTGAGCTCCAAGGGGGCCGCCGGCATCACCGGCGCCGGCTTCATCACCTTGGCGGCCACGCTTTCGGTCGTGCCTTCGGTGCCGGTTGCCGGCATGGCGCTGATCCTCGGCGTGGACCGCTTCATGTCGGAGTGTCGCGCGCTCACCAACTTCGTCGGCAATGCCGTCGCGACCATCGTCGTGGCGCGCTGGGAAGGCGAGCTCGACCAGAAGCAGTTCGCCGCCGCCATGGCCGGCCAGATGCCGGAGGAGGCAGACCTCGCGCTCTCAGGCGGCCTGCAGCCGGCCTGAGCGATCGAAACAATTCCCGGAAAATTGCCTCGGTGACTTCACCGTAGCCTTCGATCCGGAGTTGCACAGACAACGAGCGTCCACCCAAGCCGAAACAGGCCGTGGCTCCGCCGCGGCCTGTTCTTTTTGTCGGACGCCGCATAGGGTGGCGCGGGCCGGCATTCTTGCCGGTGCATCCAAGCGTGAGGGCCGGCGGATGAGCAGCGCGTTTCCCGAGATCTACCTTGTCCGCCATGGCGAGACGGAATGGAGCGCATCGGGAAAGCATACCGGCCGCACCGACATTCCGTTGACCGCGAAAGGCGAACAGGCCGCACGCGGCGTCGCCGACCGCCTCAAGGAGCAGACCTTCCAGGCGGTCTGGTCGAGCCCATCGCAGCGCGCCTTCGACACCTGCCGGCTGGCCGGCTTCGGCGAGCGCGCGCTCAAGAAGGCCGACCTGCAGGAATGGGATTATGGCGCCTATGAAGGCGTGACGACGAAGGAAATCCTTGCCGGACGTCCCGGCTGGCAGTTGTTTCGCGACGGCTGTCCGGGCGGCGAGACGGCAGCCGATGTCGGCGCAAGGGCCGATGCGATCGTGGCCGAAATCCGGACGGCGGCCGGCAATGTGCTCATCTTCTCGAGCTCGCATTTCCTGCGCGTGCTTGCGGCGCGCTGGATCAGCCTGCCGCCGGAAGGCGGCGAACATTTCGTCCTCGATACCGCGAGCCTCAGCATCCTCGGCTACGAGCACGACCTGACCGAACCGGTCATCCGCCGCTGGAACCAAAAGTAGTTCCGGCCCCTGTTAAGCGGCAAGCATCGCCAGCTCCACGGCCGTTAAATGCCGCGCCTTGCCCTTCGCGAGATCACCCAACTGCAGCCTCCCGATCGCCACCCGCACCAGCCTGAGCACCTCGATGTCGAAGGCGCCGAGCATGCGGCGGATCTGGCGGTTGCGGCCTTCGTCGAGCACGATCTCCAGCCAGGCCGTGCGCCCGCCGCTGCGCAAGAGCGCGATCGAGCTCGCCGTCAGCAATTCCCCGTCGACGACAGCGCCTTGGCGGAACCGCTCGAGCATCTTCTCGTCGGGCGCGGAAGCAATCTGCACATGATAGGTCTTGGCGACATGCGAGGCAGGATCGAGCAAGCCGTTCGCCCAGCGCGTGTCGTTGGTCATCAACAGCAGACCTTCGCTCGCTTTGTCGAGACGGCCGACCGGCGACACGAAGGGCAGGTCAAGATCAGCAAGGCAGTCATAGACCGTGCCGCGCCCGTCGGGGTCGTCGCGCGTGGTGACCAGCCCGCGCGGCTTGTTGAGCATCAGATACACTTTTCGTTCCGCGGCGACCTGTGCGCCATCGACTGCGATGCGGTCGCGATCCGGATCGACGCGCAGCGACGGATCGCGCGCCACCTTGCCGGCAACGCGCACGCGTCCTTCGGCGATCATCAGTTCGGCCTGCTTGCGCGAGCAGAATCCTAGCTTCGACAGCGCTCGGTTGAGGCTGACTTTTCCAGCGATCGGTCGTCGCGGGAATTCGGGAAGCTGTCGTAGGGGCTTGCGTGTCATCGGCCGACAGATGCCATGCCGGGCAACGCCGGCGCAACCTGGCCGCCGTGCTTGCACTTCTCGCATTGCCTTTCGCTCGCAGATCGGCCGCACCTTGATCCCGCGCCAGATCCCGGCCGGCCTGGTCGCCACGCTCGCTGGCGGTCCCGTGCTGATGTGGCTGCTCCGGTGACGAGAAGCGGTGCAGCCAGCGTTTCGGGTGGTGACGAGTACCTGACTTTGCTGAACCGGCAGCGTCGTCGACCGCAATCAAATCACGGTTCCGGCGGAGCGCTCAACCGCCGGTAAGGGACGCCGTCGAAGGTTGCCGTCACGAAGCTCTTCACCGACATCTTGCGCTTATGGCCGTCGCTGCAGGCATAGACCGGCCAGCCGGCCTCGCTGCATTCGCTGGCCGCGCAGAGGCGGGCAAGGCAGTTGCCGACAGTCAGCCGGAAGCCGCCTTTGCCGGCGAAGCCCTGCAGCAGGCTGCCATCGGCCGAGCGCCATGTCCGCTGGCGAAATTCCGGCCGCAGGGCCAAAGGTTCGAGAGGGGCGGCGAGATTGGCGGTGCCGGTACGCGCCATGAGCTGAAGACGGTACCGGGCCATCCCGGTCGTATATGCGGTTACGAGGTCGGACTCACCCGAATACGCGGACGCCAGATCGGAGCGGTCGAAGAGAGGAGCCGCTCGCTCGCCTGCTTCTGTTGGCCTCGCAAGGGCAACAAGGGCGACAAGGGCCAAACAAGCTCGCACCATTTTGATTTCCAGCAGCCATGCATCTCCGGCCTGCCAGCGCCCCCGGCTGCCTTCCACACCATCCCGCCAATTGCTGCGCGGTGCAAGCCGCTGCGCCAATAACCCGTGTCACCCATTGGGCGCCGGCGGCAGTTCGAACAGGGTGGCGCCATTCTCCTGTCCCCGCTCGACATAGCCGATGAGCCGAAACCATTTTGCGACGACCGGTCCATCGAGCCAGCTGCGCGAGTGCACGGGCAGGTTGCCGGCGAGCGCCTGGATGTGGCGGATGTGACGCCTGCAGAAGCGAACGGTTGCCGCTCTGAAGAAGTCCTCCTGCGCGGCAAACAGCGTGTCGGCCGCGTCGCCATGCTCATGCCAGGCGATAAAGGCGACGGCCTGCGCGCCCTCGACCAGCGCATGGGCCCGGCCTTCCTTCAGATTCATCATCAGATTGTCGTAGGCGGCCTTGCTGTCCTTGCCGGCCGCCAGGTACTCGTCCGACATTCGCTTGGACAGGCCGCGGAAAACACCCTCGAGATCTCCGACCGTCGCTGCGCGTGCTCTCATTTCTCCTCCTGACAGCCCGGCGGGAGTTTGGCCCATGGGAGGAGGATCACCAAGCAAATGAAATCCGCCATGCGCCTGACACGCGCAAATGCATTTCACTTGGCTTAGATGGCCGGTTGCCGCCCTCGTACGACCCGCGGTCCCGATTTGCCCAATGGACACAGGTGTCCATTCAAGCTAAGTTCGCCCCGCGCGAAGGTGGACGACTTTGTCGAACCGCGGCAGAACGGGATGGGTTATGGACTTTCGAGGACGGGGCGAGTTGATTGCGCCGGTTCGGTACGGCGCCGCCGATATGGCGTCTCAGCGGTTCTTGGCCCGTTGCACTATCGCTCACGTGATGCGGGCCTGAGCGCATGACAAGGCACTATTCAGCGCTTTCGCTATTCAAGGAAGGCGTCGCCGGCCAGACGGGCTGGGAGAAGGCCTGGCGCTCGCCGGAGCCCAAACCGCGTTACGACGCCATCGTCGTCGGCGGTGGCGGCCACGGCCTCGCCACGGCTTACTATCTCGCAAAGAACCACGGCGTCACCCATGTGGCGGTGCTCGAGAAAGGCTGGATCGGCGGCGGCAACACCGGCCGCAACACAACCGTGGTCCGCTCAAATTACTTCTACCCGGAAAGCGCGGCGATCTACGGATTGGCGCATAGTCTCTACAAGAGGCTATCGAAGGATCTGAACTACAATGTGATGTTTTCCGCGCGCGGCATTCTCACCCTCGCGCATAGCGAAGCGGGAATGGAAACCGCTGCCCGGTCCGTCAACGCCATCCAGGTCAACGGCATCGATTGCGAATTGTTCTCGGTCGAGGACGTCCGCCGGGTGGTGCCGATCTACAATTTCGGCCCGGATGCCCGCTACCCCGTCTATGGCGGCACCTGGCAGCCGAGCGGCGGCACGGCCCGTCATGACGCTGTCGCCTGGGGCTATGCGCGCGCCGCCAGCCGTCTCGGCGTCGACATCATTCAGAACTGCGAGATCAGCGACTTTATCATCGAGAACGGGCGCTGCCGCGGGGTCGTCACGTCGCGCGGCGCAATCCGGGCAGAGCGTACGGGGATGGCGGTGGCCGGCCACTCCTCGGTGCTGGCGGCGAAGGCGGGATTCCGGCTGCCGGTCAATTCCTATGCGCTGCAGGCCTGCGTGTCCGAGCCGGTCAAGCCGATCATCGACACGGTGGTGATCTCGCCGGATACGGGCGTCTATGTCAGCCAATCGGACAAGGGCGAACTGGTGATCGGCGGCGCGCTCGACCGCATCCCGTCCTATGGCCAGCGCGGCAACTTGCCGGTGCTGGAAGGCGTGATCGCAGGCATGCTCGAAATGTTCCCGATCTTCGGCCAGCTGAAGATGATGCGGCAATGGGCAGGCATCGTCGACGTCGTCCCCGATTCCTCGCCCATCATCGGCGAATCGCCACTGCCCGGGCTTTTCCTCAATTGCGGCTGGGGCACGGGCGGCTTCAAGGCGATTCCCGCCGGCGGCACGCTGCTTGCCCATTTGCTCGCCACCGGCAGGCACCACGACATCAGCCGGCCTTTCGATCTCGACCGCTTCGCCCGCGGCCGGCTGATCGACGAGGCTGCCGGCTCCGGCATTGCCCATTGAAGGTGTAGAAAAGATGCAGCTCTTTCCCTGTCCGTTCTGCGGGCCGCGCGAAGAAAGCGAGTTTCACTATGGCGGCGAGGCCGGCAATTTGCGGCCCGACGGCGGGGACGTGACGGCCGAGCGCTGGGCCGGCTATCTCCATATGCGCAACAACCCGAAGGGGCCGACTCGCGAGATCTGGATGCACCTGACCTGCGGCGAGTGCTTTGCGATGAGCCGCGACAGCGTCAATCACAAGGTGTCGGGTTCCTCCGTGCTCGGCGACGCGGAGCATGGCGCATGAGCGCTTCGCGTCTTGCCAATGGCGGCTGCGACATCGATCGGGCCCGCCCGCTGAGCTTCACTTTCGACGGCACGCGCGTCGACGGCTTTGCCGGCGACACGATCGCGTCTGCCTTGCTGGCGAGCGGCCGGGCGATCGTCGGCCGCAGCTTCAAATATCATCGGCCGCGTGGCATCTGGGGATCCGGCGTGGAGGAGCCCAACGCGCTGGTCGATGTCGAAAGCGCCGGCGGCCGCGCGCCGAATGCGCGGGCAACGACCGTGCCGGCGCGGGACGGCCTCACGGTCAAGAGCGTCAACGCGTCGCCGACGGCGCTGGCCGACCGCAACGCGGTGCTGGACCGCCTTGCCCGTTTCCTGCCCGCCGCATTCTACTACAAGACCTTCATGTGGCCGGACTGGCACCTGTTCGAGCCGCGCATCCGCGCCATGGCCGGGCTCGGCGTCGTCGACCGCAATTGGAAGCCGCGTCACGTCTCGGACCAGATCAACCACCATTGCGACGTCCTGGTGGTCGGCGCCGGACCGGCCGGCCTCGCCGCGGCTGCCGGCGCGGCGGCAGCCGGGCACTCGGTCGTCCTGGTCGACGACCGGACGCATCCCGGCGGGTCGCTGCGCCACCGTGTAGGCGAAGTCGACGGTGCCAAGGGTGCGGCATGGGTCGATGCCACGGTGGCCCGGCTGAAGAGCAGTGGGCATCTCGTGCTCAGCGATACGACCGCCTTCGGCCTATATGATCACAATCTGGTCGCGCTCAACCAGCTTCACCGCGACGGCCGACCCGACACGCTGTGGCGCGTGCGCCCGCGCCGCATCGTGCTGGCGACGGGCGCGATCGAGCGGCCGGTCCCGTTCGCCAACAACGACCTTCCGGGCATACTCTCCGCTGACGCGGCGTTGAGCTACCTGCGCAGGCATGGCGTCCTTGTCGGCCGGCAGATCGTGGTCGCAACCAACAATGACAGCGCCTACGAGCCGGCCTCGGCGCTGGCTGCGGCCGGCGCTTCGGTGACGGTGGTTGATTGCCGGCGTGAGGGTGGCGTACAGGCGAAGAGCGGTATTCGGGCCCTCGCCGGACGCGCCATTGCAGCGGCGCGCGGCCGCAACGCCGTTCAGAGTGTTCTGCTCGACGACGGTACCGCCCTTGCGGCCGATTGCCTGCTCGTCTCGGGCGGCTGGACACCCACCGTGCATCTGTTCTCGCAGGCAAAAGGCAAGCTCGCCTGGAGCGATCAACTGTCGGCTTTCATTCCCGCAGAAGCGATCGAGGGGATCGGCGTAGCCGGCGCCGTCGCCGGCACGGTCTCGCTTTCCGAGACCTTGGCCAGCGGCCTGGCGGCCCTCGGCGGGTTCGGCTCGGCGCCGCCGGCACCTCGCAGCACTGGCGAGGAAAGAACGCTTGGCGTCGTCAGCCTGTGGCCGAAGCCCAAAGCCAAGGGCCGCGTCTGGATCGACTACCAGAGCGACGTCACCGCCAAGGACGTCGAACTGGCGGCGCGGGAGAATTTTGTCTCCGTCGAGCACCTGAAGCGCTATACGACCCTTGGCATGGCGACCGACCAGGGCAAGACGTCGAACCTGAACGGTCTGGCGCTGCTGGCCGCGGCTACCGGCCGCGCCATCTCGGATGTCGGCATCACCACCTACCGGCCGCCTTTCACGCCTGTGCCGTTCGCCAGCCTGGCGGGAGCGCGTCGGGGCAGCATGCACGCCCCGGTCCGTCGCCTACCGCTGGAGGCAAACCATCGCGCAGCAGGCGGAGTGTTCCAGGAATATGGCGGCTGGCTGAGGCCGGCCTATTACGGAAGCGGCGAAGCCGGAGCCACGATCCAGGAGGATGCGCGGCGCGCCCGGCAGTCCGTTGCGCTCTTCGACGGCTCGACGCTCGGCAAGATCGAGGTGATCGGTCCACGCGCGGCCGAATTCGTCGACTTCATCTATTACAACACCATGTCGACCCTCAAACCCGGCCATTGCCGCTACGGTTTCATGCTGTCGGAAAATGGCGTCGTCTTCGATGACGGTGTGCTGGTTCGTCTCGACGAGCACCGCTTCATCGTCTCCTGCTCGTCGTCGCATGTCGCCGCTGTCCACGCGCGTCTCGAAGAATGGCGGCAGGATCGTTTCGGCCGCGATGCGGTCTATATCCACAACGCCACCGCGCAATACGCCACCTTGACGATTTCGGGTCCGAAAGCGCGCGGCCTGATAGAGGCGCTCGATCTGGGTGCTGCGCTGGACGATGCCAGCCTGCCGCACATGGCGGTTACCGCCGGCCGCTTTGCCGGCGACGAGGTGCGCATTGCCCGGGTCTCCTTCACCGGCGACCGAAGCTACGAAATCTCCATCCGCGCCGACCGGGCCGAGGCGCTCTGGGCAAGAATGCAGCAGGAAGGCCGCGCGTTCGACGCCGTGCTGCTCGGGCTTGAATCCCTGATGATCCTGCGCGCCGAGAAGGGCTTCATCGTCATCGGCAAGGACACCGACGGCAACGTCATGCCGCACGACCTCGGCGTCGCGGGACCGCGGACCAAGCGTACAGGTGAGTTCGTCGGCCGGCGCTCGCTTTTCACCGAAGCGGCGTGCCGAACCGATCGCAATCAGCTTGTCGGCCTGGCTGTCGGCGAAGGCGAGGCGCCGCTGGCGACCGGCGCGCATGGTGTGGAGAAAAGCGGCGACCGGCTCCGGAGCATCGGCTTCGTCACCTCCAGCTATCAAAGCCCGACCCTGGGCCGCCCCGTCGCCCTGGCGCTCATCGAACGGGGTGCCGCACGGCATGGCCAAACGATCGACGTTCAGCACCTCGGCGTCCTGCGCCAGGCCACCATCGTCGCGCCCTGCGCCTTCGATCCGGAAGGGAGCCGCCTGCATGCGTAACCTTGCCGAAAAATGGCCCCCAGCGCCCGACTGGACCACCGCGGTCCTGAACACGGACGGGATTAGCGTGCGCACATTGGACGGGCTGAAGCAGCTTCTGGTCAGCGGCGACCTGACGGCTTGGGCGCAGGCTTCGGGTCTCGCGGGGGAAGGAGTCGGAGCCGGCGCGGTTGCCAACGGCGACAAATACATGGTGCGCATCGCGCGCGATCGTATTCTCGCCGTGAGCGGACGGCCATTACCCGTCGCGGCCGGCTGGCACGCGGCCGGTTTCGCGGTCACGGTCATGGATGCCGGGCTGCATGTATTCGAGATCGAAGGGCCGGGATTGGCCGGTCTGGTCGCCAGGGGCACGGCGCTCGATCCGAGGCAGGCAAGTCTCTCGGCTTCGATCCTTTTTGCCGGCTCCGGCGTTCTCTTCTACCGGTTCGGCAACCCCGATCGGGCGCGTGTGCACGTCGACCGGAGCATTGCCCCGTATCTTTGGGAGTGGCTCGAACAGGTGCAAGTATTGTAGCGGGGGCGGTTTCAGGTCTATCTAGCCGGCATTCAAACCTGGCCGGCCCGACATGCCTTCCGATTCCAGTGCAGATGCAGTCGTGCGACGGTCCGGTCTGATCGGCAACACCAAGGTGACGCGCGAGGACTGGATGAAGCTCGCGCTGGAGACGTTGATCTCCGAAGGCGTGGAGGCGGTGCGCGTCCTCGCGCTCGGGCAGAAGCTGAACGTCTCCCGTTCCAGTTTCTACTGGTACTTCAAGAGCCGTCAGGACCTGCTCGATCAGCTTCTCGACTGTTGGCGCAACAACAACACCCGTTTCATCCTCGAGCAGGCCGGCCGGCCCGCCGCGTCGATAACTGAGGCCGTGCTCAATGTCTTCGAGTGCTGGCTGGATGAGAGGCTGTTCAATCCGCGCTTGGACTTCGCCGTGCGTGCCTGGTCGCGCCAGTCCGCCAAGGTCCATCGTATCGTGAACGAGGAAGACGATGCGCGGGTCGATGCCATCCGGGCGATGTTTTTGCGGCACGGTTACGCAGACACCGAAGCCTTCGTGCGGGCGCGCGTGCTGTACTTCACGCAGATCGGCTATTACTCGCTCGAGATCGTCGAGCCGGTGAGCAACCGTCTGTCTCTGACGCCGGCCTACCTGCTCACGCACACCGGCAAGCAACCTCGCCAGGGCGAGGTGGAGGCCTTCGCCGAAAAGGTGCGGGTGCGAACCGGCAGTTGACCATGGCCGACTGCTCGGCGGTCCGCAGCGCCGTCACCTGCAAACGTTTCTCAAACACGTTTCAGCGCTGTGAGATCGGAAATCGTCTTCCTGATCACCGCTTCCACCTTCGACCGTTCCTCGCCGCCGATCGGCAGGCGCGGCTTTCGAACGTGTTCCGGAGCGCCGTACACCAGATGCTCGGCGAATTTGATGTACTGCACCAGCTTGACGTCCGTATCGAGATGAAATGCCGGCGTCATCAGCCGATAGAGCGGAAGCGCTACCGCATAATCGCCGCCGCGGGCGGCGTTGAACAGCGATACGCACTCGGCCGGCCATGCATTGGTCATGCCCGAAACCCAGCCGGCGACACCGAGCGTCAGGCTTTCAAGGATAAGATCGTCGACGCCGCAAAAGATGTCGAAACGGTCGCCGAAGGCGTTGAACAGGTCGGTTACCCTGCGGATATCGCCGGTCTCTTCCTTGATGGCGACGATGCCAGGAACATCGACCAGCGCCTTCAGCGTCTCGACGTCGACGTCGACCTTGTAGGCGAGCGGATTGTTGTAGATCATCACCGGCAGGTCGCTGGCCTCGGCCACGGTCTTGTACCATGCCACCGTCTCATGGCGGTCGGTGCGATAGGCGAGACTGGGGAAGGTCATCAGCCCCTCGGCTCCAAGCTTCTGGTAGTTGCGAGCCGCCGCGGCCGCGTCGTCGGTGGATAATTCCGCAAGACCGGAGAGCAGCGGCACCCGTCCCGCCACGACTTCCCTGGCCGCTGAAACCACGGCATCGCGCTCGGCCTGTGTCAGCGTGGCATTCTCGCCAAGCATGGGCAGGACGATCACGCCTGACACGCCGTTCTGAACAAGCCGCTCGATGCTGGCTTGCGTGGCTTTCAGGTCGACTGCGCCGGAAGCCTGCATCTTGGTCGTCGCTGCTGGAAACACGCCGCTCCAGGTCATGGAATGCTCCTTGGTTGGGGTGTGGCCGGCGGAGGCGTCATAGAAGGGACGCATGCCGTATCGCCGGTCGGCACCAGCTTCCCATTTCTAACGCCACATGTTGACCTGCCAAGCCGCAAATGCGTCTTCGCCATAGCCCAGCGGTTTGTCGCGAAGAAACCGGCGCCGATCCGTCAGCGGCCTATTGCAGCGGATGCCGATGCGATCGGCGCCAGCAGCAGCATGCCAAAGCCGGGCGCATAAGACGGCTGCTTCGGGTAACGGCGCCCAACCGGTCGCCAAGGCGCGCGCCGCTCCGATCAGGCCGTCACGTAAATGCTCCCGGCCTCGACGGTGACTGGGAACGTCCGCGCGCGAACGGACGGGTTGACCAGGGCCGCACCCGTCTGGATGTCGAACTCCCACCCATGCCAGGCGCAGCGAACGATTTCGTTCTCGCGGTGGTAGATGAATTCGGGTCCCTCGACGGGAGCGGTCGTTCCGCATTGCGGCCCTTCGCAAAGCGGAGCGCCTCGGTGAGGACAAACATTCAGCAGCGCATGGAAACTATCGCCGATCCGGAACACGCCGATCGACAGGCTGCGCACCTTGGCGATGAATGGCGTCCCGACCTGGATCTCGTCGGCGCGACAAATATACGTCTTCTCGGCCATTTGGGTCCTCGTCACGCTGCCGCGGCGGCTTGCGGGCGGGGGATCCGCTTGTAGACATCGAGCGCATTCTGGCCGAGCACCTTGCCGCGCCATTCCGGCGGGATGTGCAGCGTGTTGACGTCATCGTAATCCCAATGCGGGTAGTCGGACGCAAACAGCAGCGTGTTCTCCCCGTCCATCGCTTCCAGGAGCGCCCAGAGGTGTTTGACGTTCGACGGTTGCTCCAACGGCTGCGTGGAGAAGCGTATGTTGCGTCGACAATATTCCGACGGCAGCATCTTCAGCCATGGCGTCTCCTTGCGCAGGGCTTTGTAGTCGGCGTCAAGTCGCCAGAGCACCGACGGCACCCAGGCGATGCCGCACTCGATGACGACAAAGTAAAGATCCGGCCATTTTTCGAACACACCATGCGCGATCATGCTCGCGACATGCGACATGGCCGACATGTGCAGGATCGCATGGGTCTCCCAGAAGAAAGTCGTGGGCGCGGGCGCGACGGCATTCCAGTTGATGCCGCCATGCCCGCCAAGATGTATGGCGAACGGCAAGCCGACCTCGGCACAGGCCTCGAAGATCGGGTGATAGAACGGATCGCCATACGGCCGCACCGAGCCTTGGGAGGCCAGAACTTGCGCCATCCGGGGATGCGCGCCGAGCCGCCGGATCTCCGCCGCCGCAAGGCGTGGGTCCTGCGGCGCGATGACGATGGAGCCCATCAAGCGGCTGTCTTTCGGCAGCCATTCATTGATCTGATAGTCGTTATAGGCGCTTACCAGCGCGCTGGCGTAATAGGGATTTGCCAGCGTCGAAGCCTCGATCGGCTCGTCGCCAGTCAGGATTGCCACTCCGATATTGTATTTATCGAGGTGCTTCTCCTTCATGATCAGGTAATTGTCCGCCTCGACCTTCGGCCGCACGTCCTTCCGGGAGAAATCCTGCGGATGAAACCAGGGGCGATGGCCGTGCGGAAAGGCGCCGACGGGGCCGGTCTTCTCGCCTTCGATGAACATGTCTTTCCAGACGCCGGACAGGTAGGGCTCCAGCACCGTCGCGCTGGACCAGTAATTGTGGCAATCGCAATCGACTATGAACACTTGTCCCTCTAAATGATGCGGGCGCGCTGGAGGCCCCTGGGTTGCTTGCATCGAACTTCTGCCTTGTCAGTGTTTGGATCAAGCGTATGATCGGGCGGATACGATCGTAAAAATCGATTGGCTGGCCCATGCAGCTGGAACAGGTCGAAACCTTTCTGGACATCATCGAATCGCGGAACTTCAACCGGTCGGCGGAGCGCCTCGGACTGACGCAATCGACGGTCAGCACCCGTATCAAGAACCTGGAAACCGCCGTTGGATCCGAGCTCTTCCACCGCGGCCGCGCCGGTGCCGAGCCGACGGCGGCAGGGCGGCGGTTTGAGGCCTATGCGCGGTCGATGCTGTCGACCTGGTCCCAGGCGCGTCACGATGTGCGCGCCTTCAACAGGTTCGAGGGCAGCCTACGGGTCGCTGCCCAGGTCGGGATGACCCGCTCGATCCTGCCTGGTTGGCTGGAAATGCTGCTGCAAGTCTTGCCCCGGTCCTCGATCCACGTCGAATCCGATTATTCGCCGCAGATGATATCGGATCTGAGCCTGGGAAACCTTGATATTGCCGTTGTTTACGCTCCGCGCTACCTGCCCGAGATCACATATGACCAGCTCATGGTCGAAGAATATGTGATGGTCTCGACCACGGCGCGCAGGCTTTGCGATGTAAGCCCCGACAGTTACATCCGGCCGGGTTACACGGTGGCGCTCGAGAAGGCTCATGCCGAGGCGCTGCCAAACCTGACTGCGTGCCGGCTTTCGATGGGCTCCGAGACGCTTGCGGACAATATGCTGCGGCGGGCCGGCGGCACATGCTACATGCGCGCCGAGGATGCGCGACGCTTCGCCGCCGAGCGCCCCTCCCACATCGTGGAAGAAGCTCCAACTCTGCATCAGCCCGTCTACACGGCGGTCCTCGCCCGACGCCGACATGAGCCGATCATTAAGAAAGGCGTCCGCGCGCTTCACCTTGCCGTCATGTCGCTGGAGAGTTGATCGATACAATCGATCGTAAACGGCTGAAGCGCCTCCTGTATCGAATGCAGGCCTGCTGGCAAGTGCTGATCGCATGGCGGCACACCGCCTAAGCGATCTTTATCGCCCTGCAGATTTCTTCGACCAGCATTGCGGCCGAGACCGAGCCGGGGTCCGCATTGCCGAGCGAGCGCTCGCCGAGACGCGCGGCGCGACCGACGGTTGCGATCATGTCGCGCGTCGCTTCCGCGCCCCGGCGGGCAGCGGCGGCTATGGCATCGGCGTTGCGGCCATTGACTGCCGCGTCGGCGGCCGTCCCCCAGGCGTCGAGCATTGTCCTCTGGCCGAGTTCCGCCTTGCCACGCTGGGCGATGCCGTCGCGCATCGCCGCAATGATGGTACGCAACTCGCCGGTCGGCATCGATGCGCGCGGACCCGCGGCCTTGACGGCGCGCAAAAGCGCGGTTGCGTAGAGCGGTCCGGAGGAGGCGCCGACTGCGTTGAGAAAGCCTTTGGCCGCGGTATTGAATATAATCCCGCAGCGTGCCTTCGGCGGCTTGCGCCGCTTCGGCCGCGGCTTTCATGCCTTGTTCCATGGCGACGCCGTGGTCGGCGTCCCCGATCACTCCGTCGAGCGCGCAGAGCCTGTCGCGTTCCGTCGCCATCCGCTCGGAGAAAGTGCCGAAAAGGGCTTTCAAATCCCCGGACGTGAAGTCCATCTCGCTCAGCTCCGGAACATGGCGCAGTCGCACGGATGGTCGATCATGCGTTGCAATTCGTCATCGAGATGCATGACGGTGATCGAGGCGCCGGCCATGTCGCGGTTGTGACGACGTGGCACTGGATGGCGGCGAGCCAGTCGCGGGGATGACCCAGCCCGGCTTCAGACCGGAAACAGGAAGGCCGTAGCGGGATCGAAGAAAATCTGCCGTCCCGAAGCGGCATCGGTGCCGCCCGGTTCGGCTGTATCCGAAGTTGGCCTGATATCGATCTCGTCGCCCGACCCCGTGCGCGCCACGACGCGCCGGCGATCGCCGAAGAAGGCGGTGTCGACGATCTCGACGGCAAGCGATGCATTCCCCTCCATGGGGGTCAGGCGGAACGCTTCCGGCCGCACCATCAGCCTGGCCTTTTGGCCGCGGCCGAGCGCCTGTGTGGCTTTCACGCCCTTGACGATCGAGCCATCGGCCAGCCGCACCAAGGCAACGCCGTTCTCTGTTTCGAGGTGCTCCGCCGGCAGGAAGTTGGAATTGCCGATGAAGCCGGCGACGAACTCGCTCGCGGGTCTGAGATAAAGATCCTCGCCGGTGCCGATCTGCTCGATGCGGCCTTCCTTGAACAAGGCGATGCGGTCGGAAAGATGCAGCGCCTCCTCCTGGTCGTGCGTGACATAGAGGATGGTGACGCCGGTCTCGCGGTGGATGCGGCGGATCTCGGCCTGGATTTCCTGGCGCAGTTTCTTGTCCAGAGCCGACAGCGGCTCGTCCATCAACAGGATCGGGGGATCGTAGGCGAGCGCGCGGGCAAGCGCCACGCGCTGCTGCTGGCCGCCGGACAGCGCGCCGGGATAGCGGTCGGCAAATTTTTCCAGGCGCACCAGCGCCAGCATATCGGCGACCTTGCGCTTCACTTCGGCATCCGGCCGGCGGCGCACCCGCAGCGGAAAGGCTACGTTCTCGGCGACGCTCAGATGCGGGAACAGCGTGTAGCGCTGGAACACCATGCCGATGTTGCGCTTGTGCGACGGCACCGAAAGCAGCGACTTGTCTTCCAAAAGCACGTCGCCCGACGTCGGATCCTGGAAACCGGCGATCGCATAGAGCGTCGTCGACTTGCCGGAGCCTGACGGCCCGAGAAAGGTCAGGAATTCGCCCTTCGGCACATCGATGGTGACGTCGTGGACGGCGACGAAGGCGCCGAACGCCTTTCTCACCGCGCGGATGGACAGGAATGGCCGGGTCATCTGGACAGTCTTCTGCGAAGGAGTGCGGTGACGATCATCAGGGCGAGAGTGAGGCCGACGAGCAGGCTGGAGGCGGCGGCGACGACCGGGCTCAGATCGGCACGCAGGCTGCCCCAGATCTTCACCGGCAAGGTCTGCAGGGTCGGGCTCGCCATGAAGATCGCCACCACCACCTCGTCCCATGAGGCGAGGAAGGAAAAGATCGCCGCTGAGAAGATGCCGATGCGGATCGAGGGCAGGGTGATCCTGAGCCTTGCCTGCAGCGGACTGGCGCCGCACACGATCGCCGCGTCCTCGATGGATTTGTCGAAACCTTCGAGCGCGGTGGCGATCGGAATGATGGCGAAGGGCAGCGCCAGGATCGTGTGGGCGATGACGAAACCGATCGTCGTGCCGGCGAGCCCGATGCGCAGGAAAAAGGCGTAGATGGCGATGGCGAAAACCACCACCGGCAGCACCATCGGCGTCAGCAGCAGGCCGCGCAGGAACTGCCGGCCGCGAAATTCGCCCCTGACCAGGCTGAACGAGGCGAGCAGGCCGATCAGAACCGCGAGGATGGCGGCCATCGCGGCGATCTTCGCGCTGGTCAAAGCGGCGTCGACCCAGGCCGGGTCGGCAAGCAGTTCCTGATACCATTTCAGCGTCCAGCCTGGTGGCGGAAAGGCCAGCCAGCGCGACGAGCCGAACGACAACAGGACGATGAAGACCACCGGTAACAGAAGGAAAGCCGCGATGAGCGCAGTGAAGCCGGCGAGCGCCGCACGCAGCCATCCGAGCCGGTCGTAGTCGAGCAGCATCTTAGAGCCCTCCGGCGAGGCGCCTGGCGCCGAGCATGCGCAATTGGATCGCGTAGAGCACCATGGTGACGGCGAGCAGCACGAAGGCCGCAGCACTTCCGAGCCCCCAGTTGAGCAGCGACTGCACCGTCTGGGCGATCATTTCGGCGAGCATCATGTTCGATGTGCCGCCGAGCAGCGCGGGCGTCACGAAATAGCCGAGCGACATGACGAAGACCATCAGCCCGCCGGCGGCGATGCCGGGCAGCGACAGCGGTAGCAGGATGCGGCGGAATGCCTGCGACGGGCTAGCGCCGCAAAGGGCGGCGGCGCGCAGCGTCATCGGATCGATGGCGCGCAGCGTGCCGACCAGCGGCAGGATCATGAAGGGCAGCATGATGTAGACCATGCCGATGGTGACGCCGGTCAAATTGTTGATGAGCGGCAGCGGCTCGTGGATGACGCCGAGCCCCATCAGCGCCCGGTTGATCACACCGGTGCGCTGCAAAAGCACCATCCAGGCATAGGTGCGGGTGAGGAGATTGGTCCACATCGACAGGATGATGATGCCGAAGACGACCGAACCGAGCGCCGGCGGCATGATCGCCAGCATCCAGGCGACCGGAAACGCGACGAGGATGGTCACGACGGTGACGACGGCCGCGACCAGGAAGGTGTTGAGAAACACCCGCACATAAGTGCCGCTGCCGAACAGCGCGGCATAGTTCTGCAGGCCGGGCTCGGGATCGGTGACGCTGCGCAGCAAGAGCGCGACCACCGGCACGACAAAGAACAGGCCGACCAGCACCAGGGCCGGCAGGGCGCCGCCGCTGCCGGCCGGCAGGCCGGCAACCGAGCCGCGGCTGAGGGAGTGTGCTTGCATCGAGCGGTTCCCGTCGTCCCGAAGGGGGAGCGGCTTGCCGCGCCCCCGGCTTGCTGTGGCGCTACTTGGTCTGCCAGGCGTACCAGCGCGTGGCGATCTCGTCGCGGTGCTCGGCCCAGTAGTTCATGTCGAGATTGATCTGGCCCTCGACATGCGCGTCGGGCAGCCCTTTCACCACGTCGGCGGGCATTTCCGCCTTGGCCTTGGTGTTGATCGGCGCGTAGCCGCTTGCCTCGGCGAATTTCGCCTGGCCGGTCGGGCTGGTCGCGGCGGCGAGGAACTTCATCGCGCTGTCCTTGTTCTTGGCGCCCTTCGGCACGACGAGAACGTCAGCGGCGGTGAGGTTCTGGTTCCAGGAGACGCCGACATCGGCGCCGTCCTTCTCGAGCGCGAAGACACGGCCGTTCCCGAGCTGCCCGAAGGCAGCCTCGCCCGAAGCGATGAGCTGCTGCGACTCCGCGCCGCCGCCCCACCAGACGATATCCGACTTGATCGTGTCGAGCTTCTTGAAAGCGCGCTCGAGATCGAGCGGATAGAGCTTGTCCGCCGGCACGCCGTCGGCGAGCAGCGCGATCTCGATCACGCCCGGCGCCGACCATTTGTAGAAGGTCCGTTTGCCGGGAAACTTCTTGGTGTCGAACATGTCGGCCCAGCTTGTCGGCTCACCCGAAACGGCGCCCTTGTTCCAGGCCAGCACGAAGGAATAGTAGAAGCTGCCGACGGCGTGCTCGTTGCTGAAGCGCGGGTCGAGATCGGCCTTCGGCACGGCGGCGAAGTCGATCGGCTCGAGCAGCCCGTCCTTGGCGGCCTTGATGGCGAAATCCATTTCCACGTCGACCACGTCCCAGGTCACGTTCTTGGCGTCGACCATGGCCTTCAGCTTGCCGTAGTCGGTCGGGCCGTCCTGCAGCACCTTGATGCCGGAGCTCGCCGCGAACGGCTCGGCCCAGGACTTGGTCTGCGCTTCCTGCGTGGTGCCGCCCCAGCTGGTGAATACCATTTCGTCGGCCTTGGCGGCGGTTGCCGATAGCAGCCCGGCGAGCACGCCGGCTAAGATCAGTCTCATGTCATTCTCCTCTGATTTCTCTGTTCCGTTTCTTGTTCTTGTCGCTGCACCCTCGGCATGCGTTCTCAGCGCATGACGAAGGGATCGGGAATCGGCTCGTCCGAGGTCTTGATCCAGACCGATTTCGAGCGCGTGTAGTCGCGGATGGCGTCGAGCCCGCCTTCGCGGCCAAGACCCGACAACCCGTAGCCGCCGAAGGGAACGAGCGGCGACACGGCGCGATAGGTGTTGACCCAGACGACGCCGGCACGGATGTCGCGCGCCATGCGGTGCGCCTTGCCGAGATTCGAGGTGAAGACGCCGGAGGCGAGACCGAAGGGCGTGTCGTTGGCTAGAGCCAATGCCTCGGCCTCGGTGTCGAAGGCGAGCACGCTCAACACCGGCCCGAACAATTCCTCGCGCACGCAGGGCAGGTTGCTATCACCGGCATCGATGATCGTCGGCGCATAGTAGAAGCCGGCGCCGGCGTCGGGGCGCCTGCCGCCGGTGACCAGCGTGCCCCCGGCGGCGAGGCTTTCGGCGACGATGGTCTCGATCCGGTCGCGCTGGCGCAGGGTCGCGAGCGGCCCCATCTCGGTGGCCGGATCCTGAGGATCGCCGATGCGGATCGCTTCGGCCTTGCGCTTCAACCGACCGAGGAATTCTTGTCTTACGGTACGCTCGATCAGCAGGCGCGAACCGGCGACGCAGCTCTGTCCGGTCGCCGCAAAGATGCCGGCGACGACCGCATTGGCGGCGCTGTCGAGGTCGGCGTCGGCGAAGACGACGACCGGGCTCTTGCCGCCGAGCTCGAGCGTCGTGTGCGCGAGGTTTTCCGCCGTGTTCCTGACGATGGCGCGCGCCGTGGCCGGGCCGCCGGTGAAAGCGACGCGCGAGACCAGTGGATGACTGGTCAGGCGCTGCCCGCACTCCTGGCCGAAGCCCGTGAGGATGTTGACGGCGCCGGCCGGAAAGCCGGCTTCGCTGACCAACTCGGCGAAGGCGAGCAGCGGTGCCGGGCCGTCCTCTGAGGCCTTGAGCACAACGGTGCAGCCCGCGGCAAGCGCCGGGCCGAGCTTGACCGCCGAGAGGAAGAGCTGCGAGTTCCACGGCACCACCGCGGCGACGACGCCAATCGGCTCGCGGCGGATGGTGACGTCGAGATCGGCCTTGTCGATCGGCACATGCGTGCCTTCGTGCTTGTCGGCAAGTCCGCCATAGTAGCGGTAATAGTCGCCGACATAGGCAATCTGGGCGCGCGTCTCGCGGATGATCTTGCCGGTGTCGCGCGTCTCCAGCTCGGCCAGGCGGCCCGCATTGGCGGCCACGAGGT
>NZ_RZSN01000102.1:0-21572 GCF_003997315.1 Mesorhizobium sp. M1A.F.Ca.IN.020.04.1.1 | reverse complement strand
CCCTTCAGACGACCGGCGTCGCCGTTCAAGACGCGCCGAAACACGGCCGCATCGTCGCCATCGACGTCCTGCGCGGCATCGCGCTGATCGCGATGGCGAGCTATCATTTCACCTGGGATCTCGAAAACTTCGGCTACACCTCGCCGGGCCTCACCGCCTTTGGTTGGTGGAAGCTCTACGCTCGCTGCATCGCCTCGACTTTTCTGTTCCTGGTCGGTGTCAGCCTTTTCCTCGCACATGGCCGCCATATCCGCTGGCCTGGCTTCTGGAAGCGCTTTGCAATGGTTGCGATTGCGGCGATCGCCATCTCGGTCGTCACCTATATCGCCACGCCGGACGGCTTCATCTTCTTCGGCATCCTGCACGAGATCGCGCTGGCAAGCCTGCTCGGCCTGGCTTTTCTCAGGCTGCCGACATTGCTGACGGCGATCGTCGCCGCGGCCGTGATTGCGGCGCCCTATTATCTGCGGTCGGAAGTCTTCGACCATCCGGCGCTGTGGTGGGTCGGACTGTCGCCGACCAACCCGCGCTCGAACGACTATGTGCCGCTGTTTCCATGGTTCGGCGCAGTGCTTGCCGGCATCGCGGTCGTCAAGCTCGCTTCGGCATCCGGGCTTCTCGCCCGGCTGGCGACCTGGATGCCCGGCCGCTGGTCGACCCCGCTGACTTTTATCGGCCGGCACAGCCTCGCCTTCTATCTCATCCACCAGCCGCTTCTGTTCGGCGCGGTGTGGCTGTTCTCGCAGGTCATGCCGGCCGCGCCACAAGACAAGGACGCTGGTTTCCTGTCGGCTTGCCAGGCGCAGTGCGAACAGCAACGGGACAGCAAGTTCTGTTCCAGCTATTGTGGCTGCATGCTGGACACGCTGAAGGGCGAAGGGTCTCTCGACAAGCTCTACAGCAACGACCAGTCCAGCGCCTGGAAATCGCATCTGGCCGATCTGGCGAGCACTTGTACCGCCGCGACCGAGGACGAGATGGAAGGAGGGCAGCAATGACAGGCATCGCAAAGCCCGGACACGGGATCATCCCCTGGCCACCTGTGATCTATGTCGTGGCGATCGCACTGAGCGTCGTGCTCGGCATGCTCTACCCGCTGCCCTGGATCGGGGACATATTCGGCGCTATCCTCGTCGGCGCCGGCTGGGTAGCGCTCTTTGGCGTGGCAGCGCTCTGGGTTACCGCGATCCGCGCGATGGTGCGCGCCAGGACGACGCTCAATCCCAATGCCGAGCCCGACCATCTGGTGACATCGGGGCCCTTCGGCATCACCCGCAACCCAATGTATCTCGCCAATACGCTGCTGTTGATCGGCGTCTCCTTCATCACCGGTATCGTATGGTTCCTGCTGTTTGCCTTCCTCGCTGCCTTCGCGACGCAGAAAATGGCGATCGAGAAGGAGGAAAAGATACTGGCGGCAAAGTTCGGCAAGAAATACCGCGATTACGCCAAGCGGGTCCGGCGCTGGATCTGAGGCTGTATCGACAATGAAGGTTGCTGGGTGCGAGCAGGCCCGCACCTCGGCGATTAGCAGAAGCATCCGTGACATCCTAGGGCGAAGCAAGCCGCGACGCCGCTTCGCGGCTGCTCCGCCGTGGGACGACGAAGTTCGAAAGCTCCGGCCAATCTCGAACGTCTGCGACGGTTAGCCTAGCTAAATTCTTTGGCTGTCAGCGGGCTACGTGTTCACGCCCAGCTCCGCCAACCGCTCCACGCAGGACTCCTCGGCCTGGTCGAGCTCGGCAAGCGTCTCCTCGAGGTCGCGCCGTTTCTGGCGCAGGTCCTCGCGCTTTTCCTCGATGCGCTTGATCATCAGCTTGAGCTGGCCGACCTCGCCGGGCGGTTCCTTGTACATCTGGATGATTTCGCGGATCTCGGCGATCGAGAAGCCGAGCCGCTTGCCGCGCATGATCTGGCGGATCAGATGCCGGTCGGACGGGCGAAACAGCCGCGTGCGCCCGCGCCGGATCGGCTGCACCAGCCCCTCGTCCTCATAGAACCGCAACGTCCGGGTGGACACGTCGAATTCGCGCGTCAGCTCTGTGATCGTGTAATATTCCCGCATTCTCGCTCCCACGCCCAAACGTCCAGGCATCGCCACGCAGAAGCGTCGCCCTTTCTCCCATCAACCCCGTCTGTGCCGGAATCGGCATCTGACCCCAGGGCAACGTCGCACGGCATTTACGTAAAAGTCAATTATAGCACTGTCTCAGGGAACGCCAAACCACCACGTGGCCAATCCGAGGAATGCAAAGAAGCCGACGCAGTCGGTGACGGTCGTGACGAAGACGGCGGAGGCTACCGCCGGGTCGATCTTGAAGCGGTCGAGCAGCAGCGGGATGAGAATGCCTGCCAGGGCCGCCGCGAACATGTTGATGATCATCGCCGCCGCGATAATGCCGCCCAGGTTGGGGTCGTGGAACCACAGTCCAGCAACCATGCCGATCAGCACCGCAAAGACGATGCCGTTGATGAAGCCCACTCCCACCTCACGGCGGATGATCCGGGCGGCGTTGTAGATGTCCAGATCCCTGGTCGCCAGCGCCCGCACCGTGACGGTCATCGTCTGCGAGCCGGCATTGCCGCCCATGCCGGCAACGATCGGCATCAGCACAGCGAGCGCCACGATATGCTCGATGGTCTGGTCGAACAGGCCAATCACCGAGGCCGCGAGAAACGCCGTGACCAGATTGACGAGCAGCCACGGCACACGCGATCGCGAGGTCGCAAGCACGGTGTCGGATAGCTCTTCGTCGCCGACGCCGCCCATGCGCAGAAGGTCCTCCTCTGCCTCCTGCTGGATGACGTCGACCACGTCGTCGATGGTGAGCACGCCGACCAGACGCTCGTTCTCGTCGACCACGGCGGCCGAGAGCAGGTCGTACTGCTCGAATTCCCGCGCCGCCTCTTCCTGGTCCATGGTGGCGGGGATGGCATGGCGCGTCTCATGCATCACCTCCTCGACCTTCACCGCGCGCTTGGTGCGCAGGATCTGGTCGAGATCGATGGCACCGAGCAGTTTGAAGCTCGGGTCGATGACGAAGATCTGGCTGAAGCGATCGGGAAGGTTCTTGTCCTCGCGCATGTAGTCGATCGTCTGGCCGATGGTCCAAAACGGCGGCACGGCGACGAACTCGGTCTGCATGCGCCGGCCGGCCGTCTCTTCCGGATAGTCGAGCGCGCGCCGCAGCCGGATGCGCTCGGTGAACGGCAGTTGCGACAGGATCTCGTCCTGGTCCTCCTGGTCGAGGTCTTCCAGGATGTAGACGGCGTCGTCGGAATCGAGTTCCTGCACCGCCTGCGCGATCTGTTCGTTGGGCAAATTGTCGACGATGTCGAGCCGGATCGCCTCGTCGACCTCGGTCAGCGCCGAAAAGTCGAAATCCGAGCCAAGCAATTCGACCAGTGCGCGGCGCTGCTCGGGATGGAGTGCTTCCAGCAGATCGCCGAGTTCCGACTGATGCAGGTCGTCGACTTCGCGTTTTAAGATGAGCGTGTCGCGATCGGCGATGGCCGCGCCGATCTGCGCAAGGAAGGCAGAACGGACGGCGCCGTCCTCGCCATAGATGTCGGCGCCGCCTTCCTCGACGGTCCTGGCGCCGGTCGTCTCTCTGTCCTGGCCTTCCACCAGCGCCTCCCGCCAACAGCAATCCGGAAAGGGTGTGAATCAGGTCTAGAGCATGAGCCCGAAAAGTGGAAACCGCATTTCGGGAAATCCGATGCTTATGCGGCAGATAGGGTCGAGACACGATTCGTCCTGAGAAAATATAGCCGTAGCGCGCGGAATACTCAGAGAAATGTCCCCGCGACGCCTCCCGGTAAAGGCGGGTCGCGCCGCATTTGCGGGGTCAGCCGCCGCGACAGCGCATGTCGCTGCGGAAAGAGCGCCCTTTTGCTGTTGGGGCAGAATTGCCATGATGCAGGTCCAGGTGGATCGGCAAGATCGACAGGACAATCGGCAGGCCTTGAACCTCAAGTCCCGGAAAACGAACGAAGCAGTTGGCGAGCAGCGCGTGCGTGTTATCGTCGCCGAGCGCAATCCGCTTGTCGTGTCTGCGCTTCGCGAGATGCTGGAATGCGACGGGCGTTTCGAGCTGTTGAGCTCCGTGCCGAGCGGCAAGCAATTCCTGGAATTGACGGCGAACACCAGGTTCGACGTCGCCGTCATCGGCTGGAAGCTCGCCGACATGGATGGCGCCGATGTCCTGGCGGAAATCCAGAACCGCAAGCTCGACCTGCGCATCACGGTCTTTTCCAATGATCATGACATCGGCATCCTGAAGCAGTGCGTGCGGCTCGGCGCCCAGGGCTATTGCTTTCAGTTCGACGATCCCTCGATCATATTCGAGACGATCCTGGCGGTCGCGCATGGGCGGATCTGCATCCCTTACATCGACATCAACAAGGTCAACGATACGCCGCTGTCGCAACTCACCGTGCGCGAGCGCGAATTGCTTGCGGTGCTTTCCGATGGCTGGACCAATCTCCAGATCGCGACCCGCACCGGGATCTCCGAGAACACGGTGAAGTACCATCTCAAAAATCTTTACGACAAGCTTGACGTGCGCAACCGCGCCATGGCTGTCGCGCTCTATGCCAACGAGAAGCGACGCGGCTCCAAATCGCCTTTCGGGTAGGCGGATCGGGTAGGCTCGACCTACCCACGCGTGGCGACAACTTACCCGGCAAGGTGTTGTCGCTCGGCGCCATCGACATGAAACTTCCTCCAGCATCCCAAAAACGCAGGAGGAGTTTGCGCATGGCCGGGTTTACCCATCTTTTCATCCCTGGACCCACCAACATTCCTGAAGAGGTCCGGCAGGCGATGAACCTGCCGATGGAAGACATGCGCGCCGCCTCCTTCCCCAATCTCACGCTCCCGCTGTTCGAGGACATCAAGAAGGTTTTCAAGAACGAGACCGGCCGCGTCTTCATCTATCCGTCGTCCGGCACCGGCGCCTGGGAGGCGGCGATGACCAACGTGCTCAACCCGGGCGACCGGGTGCTTATGTCGCGCTTCGGCCAGTTCTCGCATCTGTGGGTCGACATGGCCGAGCGCCTCGGCTTCGACGTCGACGTCATCGATTGTGAATGGGGAACCGGCGTCCCGCTCGACCTCTATGCCGAAAGGCTGCGGGCGGACAAGGCGCACCAGATCAAGGCGGTCTTCTGCACGCAAAACGAGACCGCCACCGGCGTTACCAGCGACGTCGCCGGCTGTCGCGCGGTGCTCGATGCAGTGAACCACCCAGCGCTCCTCTTCGTCGACGGCGTCTCGTCGATCGGCTCGATCGACTTCCGTCAGGAGGAATGGCGCGTCGACTGCGCGGTAAGCGGCTCGCAGAAAGGTTTCATGCTGCCCGCCGGCCTCGGCTTCCTGTCGGTCAGCAAGAAGGCGCTGGCGGCGTCGCGAGTCGCGACCCACCGGCGCTGCTACTTCTCCTTCGATGACATGATCCGCGCCAACGACGCCGGCTATTTCCCCTACACACCCGCCACGCAGCTGCTGCGCGGCCTGCGCGCCTCGCTCGACCTGATCGCCGAGGAAGGGCTAGACAACATCTTCGCCCGCCACCATCGCCTCGCCGAAGGCGTGCGCAAGGCGGTCGACGCTTGGGGGTTGAAGCTGTGCGCCAAGGCGCCGCAATGGCACTCCGATACGGTGAGCGCGATCCTGGTGCCGGAAGGCATCGACAGCGGCGACGTGGTCAAGCGTGCCTACCGCACCTATCAGACATCGCTCGGCGGCGGCCTAAACAAGGTCTTCGGCAAGGTCTTCCGCATCGGCCATCTCGGCTGGCTGAACGAGGTGATGGTCTGCGCCTCGCTGTCGGCGGCCGAAATGGCGCTGCTTGATTGCGGCGTGCGCCTGGCGCCGGGCTCGGGCGTGGCGGCTGCGATCGAGCATTTCCGGCGCACGGCCGCAATGCCGGTCGCCGAGGCGGCGTGAGGAACGGACGATGAGCCACACCATCAACCACCTCAAGAAGCTCAGGCTCCAGCGCAGCGAGCTGGCGGTTCCCGGCTCCAGCCCGGAAATGATCGACAAGGCGGCGAACAGCGCCGCCGACTTCGTCTTCCTCGACATCGAGGACGCGGTGGCGCCGCCCGACAAGGAGCGCGCGCGCAAGAACATCATCCAGGCGCTGAACGACATCGATTGGCGCGCCAAGGGCAAGACCGTGTCGGTGCGCATCAACGGCCTCGACACCCACTACATGTACCGCGACGTGGTCGACGTCATGGAACAGGCCGGCGACCGGCTGGACACTATCCTAGTGCCGAAGGTCGGCGTGCCGGCGGACCTCTATATGGTCGAGGCCATGGTCAACCAGATTGAGATGGCCAAGGGTTTCAAGACCCGGGTCGGTCTCGAAGCGCTGATCGAAACCGCGCTCGGCATGGCCAATGTCGAGGCGATCGCCGCCACGCCCGGCCGGCTCGAAGCGATGCATTTCGGCGTCGCCGATTACGCCGCCAGCAACAAGGCGCGCACCGTCAACATCGGCGGCCTCAACCCTGACTATCCCGGCGATCAGTGGCATTTCGCCCTGTCGCGCATGACTGTCGCCTGCCGCGCCTATGGCTTGCGCGCCATCGACGGACCGTTCGGCGATTTCTCCGACCCCGAAGGTTACACAGCAGCCGCCAGGCGCGCCGCCGCACTCGGCATCGAAGGCAAATGGGCGATCCATCCTTCGCAGATCGCTCTGGCCAACGACGTCTTCTCGCCGCCGGAAAAGGAGGTCACGCGCGCCCGCCGCATCCTTGAGGTGCTCAAGGAAGCGGAGGCGCTCGGCAAGGGCGCGGCGGCGCTCGACGGCAAGATGATCGACGCTGCCTCGGAGCGCATGGCGCGCAATGTTCTGGTGGTGAGCGAGGCGATCGAGCGCGCCAGCCAGACGCATAGCGCAGCGCATTAGATTACCGGGAGGACAAGATGGACATTCACGAATACCAGGCCAAGGAACTGCTCGCCCGTCATGGCGTGCACGTGCCACGCGGCGGCCTTGCCTACAGCCCCGAGCAGGCGACCTACCGGGCGCGCGAGATCGGCGGCTCGAAATGGGTGCTGAAGGCGCAGGTCCATTCCGGCGCGCGCGGCAAAGCCGGCGGCATCAAGCTCTGCTCCAACGACGAGGAGATATCCAACGCCGCTGAGGGAATGCTCGGCCGCAAGCTGGTCACCCAGCAGACCGGCCCGCGCGGCAAGCTGATCTCGCGCCTCTATCTTGAGGAAGCCGTCGACATCGCGCAGGAGCTCTATCTCGGCTTCGTGCTCGACCGGAAGGAAGAGCGCGTCATGATCGTGGCATCGGCCGCCGGCGGCATGGAGATCGAGGACATCTCCGAAAAGAAGCCGGATTCCATCATCCGCGCCACCGTCGATCCGGGCGTCGGCATGCAAGGCTTCCAGGCGCGCGAGATCGCCTTCGGCCTCGGACTTGAAAGCAATCTGATCGGCAAGGCGACCGAGACCATCCTCGGCTGCTACCAGGTGTTCCGCGACTACGACGCCTCGATGCTGGAGATCAATCCGCTGGTGGTGACCCGCGACGGCAGCCTCGTCGCGCTCGACGCCAAAATGTCGTTCGACGAGAACGCGCTGTTCCGCCGCCCGGAAATCTCGGAACTGCGCGACAAGAGCCAGGAAGACCCGCGCGAGACTTTTGCGAGCGATCGCGGTCTCTCCTATGTCGGGCTGGACGGCAATATCGGCTGCATCATCAACGGCGCAGGCCTTGCCATGGCGACGATGGACATGATCAAGATCGCCGGCGGCGAACCGGCCAATTTCCTCGACATCGGCGGCGGCGCTTCGCCCGAGCGGGTGGCGAAATCCTTCCGCGCCGTGCTCGGCGACAAGAATGTCGAGACCATCCTGGTCAACATCTTCGCCGGCATCAACCGGTGTGACTGGGTCGCCGAAGGCGTCATCAAGGCGATCCGCGAGGTCGGCGTCGACGTGCCGCTGGTGGTGCGCCTCTCCGGCACCAAGGTCGAGGAAGGACGCAAGATCCTGGCCGACTCCGGCGAGGCGGTGATCGTCGCCGACACGCTGGCCGAAGCCGCCGAAAAGGCCGTCGCCGCCTGGCGCGAAGCCACCAAGAACAAGAAAGCAGCCTGAGGGAGGTCGAGAAATGGCAATCCTGCTCAACCGCAGCACGCGCGTCATCGTCCAGGGTTTCACCGGCAAGATCGGCAGCTTCCACGCCGACGACATGAAGCGCTACGGCACCAAGCTGGTCGGCGGCGTCACCCCCGGCAAAGGCGGCCAGACGCATCTCGGCCTGCCCGTCTTCAACACCGTCAAGGGTGCTGTGCGCGAGACCCGCGCCGAGGCGAGCATCGTCTTCGTGCCGCCGCCCTTCGCCGCCGATTCGATCATGGAGGCGGCGGACGCCGGCATTAAGCTTTGCGTCTGCATCACCGACGGCATCCCCTCCCAGGACATGATGCAGGTGAAGCGCTACATGCGCCGATACCGCTTCGAAGACCGCATGCGGCTCGTCGGCCCGAACTGCGCCGGCGTCATCACGCCCGGACAGGCGCTGATGGGCATCATGCCCGGCAGCATCTATCTCCCCGGACGCGTCGGCATCGTCGGGCGCTCGGGCACGCTGGGCTACGAGGCCGCCTCGCAGATGAAGGCGTTGGGGATCGGTGTGTCGACCAGCGTCGGTATCGGCGGCGATCCGATCAATGGTTCGTCCTTCAAGGATATCCTTCAGCTCTTCGAGCGCGACGAGGACACCGACGCTGTGGTGATGATCGGCGAGATCGGCGGACCACAGGAAGCCGAAGCCGCGATCTGGGCGCGCGACAACATGCGAAAGCCGCTGATCGCCTACATCGCCGGGCTCTCGGCGCCGAAGGGCCGCCGCATGGGCCATGCCGGCGCCATCATCTCCGCCTTCGGCGAGTCGGCGCAGGAAAAGGTCGAGATCCTGAAGGATGCCGGCGTCGTCATCGTGCCGACTCCTGCCTCCTTCGGCGAGGTCGTGGCCGACACGCTGGCGCGGACCAAGAAGGCGGCGTGACGGCCGGGCCACGGCCGCATAGTCCACAAAATGTGAAGTCTGGGCCGCCGCAAACGTCGCGGCGGCCCGTCGATCAGCAGGAAACTCGATGAAACCGCGTTTGATTGTCACCCGCAGATGGCCGGCGGCTGTCGAAGCGATCCTCGCCGAACGCTTCGACACGACGTTCAACGACAGCGACGAGCCGCTGAGCCCTGCCGCGATGACTTCCGCCTTCGCGCATTTCGACGCGATCCTGGCGACGGTCAGCGACCGCTTGCCGGTTGCTGTATTTCCCGAGAACGCCGCCCGCACCCGCATCATCGCCAATTTCGGCGTCGGCTTCAGCCATATCGATGTCGCGGCAGCCCGCGACCGCGACATCGTGGTGACCAACACGCCTGGCGTGCTGACGGATTGCACCGCCGACCTTGCACTTAGCCTGATGCTGGCCGTCGCGCGCCGGACCGGCGAAGGCGAGCGGCAGCTGCGAGCCGGAGAGTGGCGAGGCTGGTCGCCGACCCACATGGCCGGGGCAAAAGTGTCGGGCAAGACCTTGGGTATTGTCGGCATGGGGCGCATCGGCAAAGCGACGGCCAGGCGCGCGCATTTCGGCTTCGGCATGAAGATCGTATTCTTCAACCGGTCGCCGGTCGATGATGACGAGACGCGCGCTATGGGCGCGGAGCAGTTGCCGACTTTGGACGATGTGCTTACGGCATCCGATTTCGTCTCGCTGCACTGTCCGGGCGGCGCGGAAAACCGCCATCTCATCGATGCTCGAAGCCTGGGGTTGATGAAACGCGGCGCCTTCCTGATCAACACCGCGCGCGGCGACGTCGTCGACCAGGATGCCCTGATCGGTGCACTGCAACGGCGCGAGATCGCAGGTGCAGGTCTCGACGTCTTTGCCGACGAGCCCGCCGTTCCGGAAGCGCTGAAGCAGTTGGAGAACGTCGTGCTGTTGCCGCATCTCGGCAGCGCGACCGAGGAAACGCGGGTGGCGATGGGCATGAAGGTGGTGGAGAACCTGACCGCCTTCTTCGAGGGCCGCCCCGTCCCCGATCGGGTCGCCTGACAGCCGGCGCCGCCCTCCATTCAAGGCGCTGCTGCAGTTGCAATCGATGCAGCCGAGGAAAGCGGTTTGGAACAGAGCAGACGCATCAAATTTCGCGAGGACGAGCGCAGCCTCCTGTTGCGCCTGCTGCTTCAGGTCGCAAGCGCTCGTGAGCCCGAGGTCGCCGCCGTTCTGAGCGGGCGTCGGTCGCTTGTCTCTCTCGCCGCGGAACAGCGCATCCCGGCGCTTCAGGCGAGCGGCGTGTGGTTCCAGTTGCTGACGATTGCCGACGAGTTGCTTGCCATGCGGGCGCGGCGCGAACTCGAACAAGGCGCGGGCGCCGACGAGGTGCCCGGGTCTTTCGCCAGCGTGGTCGCGCAGATGGCGGCGAACGGCCGCTCGGCGGGGGAAGTCCAGGCCACGCTCGATGAGCTATGTGTCGGGCCGCCCCACGGAGGCCAAGCGCGTCACGGTGCTGGAGATCCATCGCCGCATCTATCGCAAGCTGACCGAGCTCGACCAGTCGCGCTGGGCGCCGCGCGAACGCGACCTGTTGGTCGCCGATCTGGAAAGCGAGATCGAGCTTCTGTGGATGACGGGCGAGCTGCGACTTGAGCGCCCGACGGTCGAGGGCGAAATCGCCTGGGGCCTGCACTTCTTTCGCGAGGTCATCTTCGAGGCAACGCCGCAGCTCTACGGCAAGCTTCAAGGCGCGTTCGAGCGCCACTATCCGGGAGAGCCGATCAGAATCCCGTCCTTCATGCGCTATGCCTCGTGGATCGGCGGCGACCGCGACGGCAATCCGAATGTGACGGCCGCAGTCACCGCTCATGCCCTGGCCGAATACCGCAATACTGCCATGGGCTGGTATCTGACGCAGGTGCAGCGGCTGGTGACGGTGCTCAGCGCCAGCTCCAACGTCATCGACCTGCCGCCGGGCTTCAAGCCGGTGCTGCAAACGGCGCTTGATAAAAGCGGACAGGCGCAAGCGATTGCCGCCCGCAACCCCGATGAACCGCTTCGCCAATTCGCTTCGGCCATGCTTGCCCGGCTGGCGGCGACGCGCGACGGCGGCACGGCGGCATATCTCTCGGCGGAAGCGTTTCGTGCCGATCTCAACGCACTGTCTTCCGTTCTCGAAGCGATCGGTGGGCGCGCGGTCGCCAGGCGCTTCGTCCAGCCTCTCATCTGGCAAGCCGGAAGCTTCGGCTTCCGTACGGTCTCGCTCGACATCCGGCAGAACTCCACGGTCGTCAACCGGGTGCTGGCCGAGCTGTTTGCGCTGACAGACCCGGCCGACCCGGTCTCACCCGGCACGCCGCGATGGTCGGCGCACCTCCGCTCAAGCCTCAGCCAGGGCGAGCAACCGGAGATCGACGCAGGCCGGCTCTCGCCTGAGGCGGCCGAACTGCTTTCGACATTCTCTGTCATCGCCAGGCACAATTCGGGTGCGGATGCCGACGCCGTTGGCTCGTTCGTGCTCAGCATGACCCGCTCGGCCGACGACCTGCTCGCGGTCTATCTGCTGGCGCAATATTGCGGACTTTCGACCGCCCCTGGTAGTAGCGGCACGATCAGGCTGCGCATCGTGCCATTGTTCGAGACCATCGCCGATCTGCAGGCCGCTCCTGCCGTCCTGAATGATTTGCTCGGCGTTTCGCTGGTGCGGCGGACTGTGCGCGATTTTGGCGCGCGCCAGGAAATCATGCTTGGCTATTCGGATTCCAACAAGGACGGCGGCTTCCTCGCCTCCAATTGGGAACTGGCGAAAGCACAAAAGCGCCTTGCCGCGATCGGGCGCAAGCACAAGGTCAGGATCAGTTTCTTTCACGGTCGCGGCGGCTCCGTCAGCCGTGGCGGCGCGCCGACCGGCCGGGCGATCGCGGCGCAGCCGGCGGGCACTGTCGCCGGCAGGATGCGGGTAACCGAGCAGGGCGAGGTCGTTTCTTCGAAATTCGCCAATCGCGGCACCGGCCTCAACCAGCTCGAGGTTCTCGCCGCCGGCGTTCTGGCCCACAGTGTCGGATCGCCCGCTGATGTCGGGCCGAAGGAAACGCCGGAGTTCGACGAAGCGCTCGAGGCTCTGGCGGGCATGTCGCAGGCATCCTATGCCCGGTTGATGGCCGAGCCCGGCTTCCTCGATTATTTCAACCAGGCGAGCCCCGTTGCGGAACTGGCGCTGCTGAAGATGGGCTCACGGCCGGATCGCCGTTTCGGCGCCAGCGGCATTGCCGACCTGCGCGCCATTCCATGGGTGTTCGCCTGGAGCCAGAACCGTCATCTGTTGACCGGCTGGTATGGCATCGGCAGCGCGCTGAACGCCTTTGTCACGGTGCGCGGCGAGGCCGGGCGCGAGCTTCTGGCCCGCATGTTCGAGCGCTCGCGCTTCTTCCGTCTGATCGTCGACGAGGCCGAGAAGACGCTCTACCAGTCCGACATGGAGATCGCGCAGCTCTACGCCGGCCTGGTAGCCGACGCCGATGCAGCTTGGCGAATCTACGGCCGCATCGGAGCCGAATACGAGCTGACGCGACGCCTGATCGGTGACCTCACCGGCGGCGATCTTTCCGCGCGCTTTCCGATGTTCAAGCGGCGTTTCGACAATCTGGGGCGACAGATGGACGACATCCACCGCCTGCAGGTCGATCTGCTGCGCGAGGTTCGGACCAGTCCCGGCACGGCGGATCGAAGGCGGACGACCGACGCCCTGCTCGTCTCGATCAATTGCATCTCGGCCGGCCTCGGCTGGACGGGATAGGCCCGGTTTTTTTCAGAACGGAAGGGCTTGAAACCCAAAGCGGCGGCGCGGTCCGCAGGATCTGGCGCCGCTTTTGTTTTGGCCCGCAGAACGTCGGACGCGCCGCCTCACGGGCTCATCCAAGCAGTGCCTTTTTGGGGGAGAATGGTGCGGTCGAGAAGACTCGAACTTCCACGGGTTGCCCCACAGCGACCTCAACGCTGCGCGTCTACCAATTCCGCCACGACCGCACGTGGTAGGAGCCGGAACCGTCCGGCCCGGGGCCTGTAGCAAATCGTTTCCGGCGAAACAAGGGTGCCGTGCGGAATATTCGCTAATGCATGTCGCCCAAAAGTGCATGACGGTTTTGGAGAACGACATGCATCAGACAAAGCTCCTGGCGCAATGCTCCACAGCCTCGACACGGGCCGGCCGAAACTGGACGTTTCAGCCAATTGCCGCCATATGAGGGGAGCATCGAGAAAGTTCCATGACAGAACGCAGCCAGATCGCCACGTCGTTCCTGCCCCTTCCCGGTTCGGCGCCGGTCGAGTGGGTCATCGAGCCCGGCCTGACGTCTTATCCCGACGCGCTCGCCTTCATGGAATCGCGCGCCGAGGCCATCCGCAATGGCGCTGCCGGCGAGATGGTCTGGCTGGTCGAGCATCCGCCGCTCTACACCGCCGGCACCAGCGCCCGTATCGAGGACCTCATCGACCCTGACCGCTTTCCCGTCTTCGCCGCAGGACGCGGCGGCGAATACACCTATCACGGCCCCGGCCAGCGCGTGGCCTATGTCATGCTCGACTTGAAGCGCCGGCGCGAGGATGTCCGCGCCTTCGTCGCCGCGCTCGAAGAGTGGATCATCGGCACGCTTGCCGCCTTCAACGTGCGCGGCGAGCGCCGCGAGGATCGCGTCGGCGTCTGGGTGGTGCGGCCGGATCGCCCTGCCATGCCTGACGGCAGGCCCGCCGAGGACAAGATCGCCGCCATCGGCATCAGGCTCAGGCGCTGGATAAGCTTTCACGGCATTGCCATCAATGTCGAGCCGGAGCTTTCCCACTTCGGTGGCATCGTGCCCTGCGGCGTTTCGGACCATGGCGTGACCAGCCTCGTCGATCTCGGCCTTCCGGTCACCATGGCCGATCTCGATCTCGCGCTGAAATCCGCCTTCGAGGACGTGTTCGGGCCTGCCGCGGCCCCGGTCGCCGAGCCGGCCCGAAAGGCAGGGTAATCCGGCGCGGCTACATCAGTTGCGCGGAGGCCCAGAGCACGCCATAACCGTGAATGGAAAAGACCGCCAGCAGCGCGCCGGCCATGGCCAGGCGATCGAAGGCGTGGATCGGCTTCAGCTCGTGACGCGGTTTCACGCCGCTGCCGACCGTGAGCAGGCTGAGGACCGAGAACACCGCGCCGGCGACGAGCAGAAAGCTTGGCGAGAAGCCGGCGCGCCAGCCGAGCGCCAGCAACGCGAACAGCAGCAGGAAGGAGGCCAGCGCCAGCGCGATCGGGCCCGGGCAGATTTGGCGCAGCACTTGGCCGCCGTCGAACTTCCACACCGGCACCAGATTGGCGATGTTGAACAGCGACGCGCAGCCGGCAAGCGTCGCCAGCAGCACTGCCGCCGGGCGGTGTCCTTCACTGCCGGCAAGGCCGCTGGCGGCGATCAGCAGAGGCACCAGGAAAGCGGAGAAGCCCGCACCCATCAGCGCCACGAAGGCGACCTCGAAGCGGCTGTCATACGGCCTGCCGCCCATGGCGATACCGCCGAGCAACGGAATGAAGATCATGCGCACCCGGCGATGCCCCGTCAGGCGGAATGCCGCCATGTGGCCAAGCTCGTGCAGCGCCACCACCGAAGTTAGGATGACAGCCAGCGCCAGTCCCCCGAGGTTGAGGCCGAAGAACGGCCACAGGATGAAGGCCGAAAGCACGGCAAAGCCTATCTGGCTCACCGGATGCTCGAACCAGCCGCCCCTGCGATACGTTCCGGTTCTCGCCCAGACCTGCAACTTGGCGAGCTCGCGGCGCATGGCGAAGTAGCGGAAGATCAGGAAGGCGACACCGCGATAGCGGTCGGTTTGCGTGAGCGTAACGCGCGTCGCATCGCCTTCGGGCGCGAGCGCGGTGGTTTCGCGATAGTCGGCCCAGAACGAGGGATCGAGAGCCGTGTCCTCAACGACTCGCATCGAGAAACGGCTGCCTTCCACCACATCGTCGAGCCGCGCCTTGCGTTCGATCGGCCGCCCGTCGCGCCCTTCCCAGGACAGTTTGATCAGCGCCGTCCCCTCGCCGTCCAGCGGTTCGACGGAAAGGATTTCACCCGACCAGCCGGCGTCGCTGCCGAACGGCCACAGCGCCTGCCACAGGCGATTCCGGTCAGCCTCGATCACGCGGCTGACCGTAACCGTGCGCAGCCCGAGCGGCACCGTCATCAAGAGAAAGATCAGTCCGAGATTTCCGGCCACGAGTGTGACCGTGGCGATGACCGACACTGCCCTTGCTCCCTGTTTTTGCGAGCCAAGCTAGCGGGGGTGCGGCCAAGAAAAGCTTAACAATGGGCGAGCTCGTGCCCGTCCCAAACAGAGAGCGGACCCTTCGTCCGCCCAAGGGGGCGGCCGCCAGCCGCCTGCTCACATGGCGCCAATCCAGATCGCCATGGAAATGAGAAAGGTGCTCATGCAGACCAGCGAGACGACATCCTGAACCAGATCGGCCATAACTCTCTCCTGTTATTAATATGTTCGCAATTTGTTCTAATTTTGTTCGAATGTCAACGATCAGCCGAGAGGCATGCTGGCGAATTCAGGCGATCCGTTTGCGCACGGTTAAGGAAAGGTTGACGAGACGATAGGCTCTTTTTGAGCGCGCGGAGGGCAAGTCGAGATCGGGCAGAGCCGAGGATAGTAAGTTCCGAGGACCGGAGACGGCGGTACTGTACGCGTAAGAAACTGCGGTCGAGGCCGGCCTCAGCCTACTATCGGCTTGCCTTAAAGCGGCACCACCTTGCCTTCTGCCAGCGTCACCCGCCGGTCCATGCGCCCGGCGAGCTCGTGATTGTGGGTGGCGATCAGCGCCGCCAGCCCCGACTGCCTGACCAGCGCCTCCAGCGCATCGAACACGTAGGAGGCGGTGGCCGGGTCGAGATTGCCGGTAGGTTCGTCGGCCAGCAGCACCAGCGGCGCATTGGCGACCGCGCGCGCGATCGCCACGCGCTGCTGCTCGCCGCCGGATAGCTCGGCCGGCCGGTGCTGCGCCCGCTTGCCGATCTGCATGTAGTCGAGAAGCTGCGCCGCCCGCTCGGATGCCTCCTTGCGGCCGAGCCCCTTGATCAGCTGCGGCATCATGATGTTTTCGAGCGCGGTGAACTCCGGCAGCAGATGATGGAACTGGTAGACGAAGCCGACATCGTTGCGGCGGATAGCCGTGCGCTCGTCATCCGACAGCCGGCCACAGGCGCGGCCGCTGAGGATCACGTCGCCGGCGTCCGGCCGCTCGAGCAGCCCCGCCGTATGCAGCAGCGTCGACTTGCCGGTGCCCGACGGCGCCACCAGCGCCACCATCTCGCCACGCCTAAGCGAGAAGTCAGCGCCGTTCAGAATGGTCAGCTTGCGCGGCCCCTGGACATAGTGCCGCTCGACGCCCTTAAGCTCGATAATGGCTTCGGCCATCACTCGTACCTCAAGGCTTCGACCGGATCGAGCCGGGCTGCGCGCCAAGCCGGAAACACCGTGGCCAGGAAAGACAGGGTGAGCGCCATGATGACGACATAGGTGGTCTCGCGCGGGTCCATCTTCGCAGGCAACTGGCTGAGGAAATAGAGCTCGGGATTGAACAGGATCCTGCCGGTCATCCAGGAGAAGAACTGGCGGATCGATTCGATGTTGAGGCAGATGACGACGCCGAGCAGCACGCCGGCGATGGTGCCGGTGACCCCGATCGCAGCCCCCGTCATCAGGAAAATGCGCAGGATCGCGCCGCGCGACGCGCCCATGGTGCGCAGGATCGCGATGTCGTGCCCCTTGTCCTTCACCAGCATGATGAGGCCGGAGATGATGTTGAGCGCCGCCACCAGCACGATCAGCGTGAGAATCATGAACATGACGTTGCGCTCGACCTGCAGCGCCGAGAAGAAGGTCTCGTTGCGCTGGCGCCAGTCTACGAGGTCGACCGGCCGCTGCGCCGCCTGCTCGACCAACGGCTTCAGCGCATCCACATTGTCCGGATTGTCGACATAGATCTCGATGGTCTGCGCCCGTCCGTCCATGTTGAAATAGAGCTGGGCTTCCGAAAACGGCATGTAGACGATCGAGCTGTCATATTCCGACATGCCGACCTCGAAGATCGCCGCCACCTTGTAGCCCTTCATGCGCGGCGTGGTGCCAAGCGGGGTAACGTCGCCTTCGGGTGAGATCAGCGTGATGGTGTCGCCGAGCACCAGCCCGAGATTCTCGGCCATGCGCTTGCCGATCGCCACGCCATCGCCGGTGTCGAAACCGTCGAGCGTGCCCTGCTTGATGTTGCTGGACACAATCGAGATCTTGTTGAGATCCTCGGCGCGAATGCCGCGCACCAGCGCGCCGGTGCCGCCGCCGACATTGCCTTGCGCCAGCACCTGCCCGTCGATCAGCGGGATGGCGTATTTGACGCCGGCAACGCCGTTGATGCGGCTCGCCACCTGCGCATAGTCCTCCAGCGGCGAATCGAGCGGCTGCACGATCAGATGGCCGTTGACGCCGAGGATGCGGGTGAGCAGCTCGGCGCGAAAACCGTTCATCACCGCCATGACGACGATCAGCGTGGCGACGCCCAGCATGATGCCGAGGAACGAGATCGAGGCGATGACTGAGATCACCGTCTCCTTGCGCCGCGAACGCAGGTAGCGCCACGCCACCATGCGCTCGAAGCCTGAAAAGGCGCCTGCCGGCGATCGAGCTGCAGCCGCCTCGCCCATTACGCGATACCCAGGCGTTTCTGGGCCTCCGCGATCGGCAGCGTCTCGCGCTCGCCGCTCCGGCGGTTCTTGATCTCGACCTCGCCGCTAGCCACCCCGCGCGGTCCGACGATCACCTGCCAGGGCAGGCCGATCAGGTCGGCGGTTGCGAACTTGCCGCCCGGCCGCTGGTCGGTGTCGTCATAAAGCACGTCCTTGCCGGCCGAGGTCAGCGCTGCGTAGAGCTCGTCGCAGACGCGGTCGCATTCGGCGTCGCCGACCTTCATGTTGATCAGACCGATATCGAACGGCGCGACCGCTTCCGGCCAAATGATGCCGTTCTCATCATGGCTTGCCTCGATGATCGCCGCGACCAGCCGCGACGGGCCGATGCCGTAGGAACCGCCCGAAGCATAATGGTCCTTGCCATCGGGACCGGTGACCTTCGCGTTCATCGGCTTGGAATACTTCTCGCCGAAATGGAAGATATGGCCGACCTCGATGCCGCGCGCCGAGAGCCTCTCGCCTTCGGGCACCTTCTCCCATGCCGCTTCGTCATGCATCTCGTCGGTGGCGGCATAAGGAGTCGTCCATTTCGTCACGATGCCGCCGATCTCGGCATCGTTGGAGAAGTTCGTATCCGCGCTGGGCACGTCGAGCGACAGATAGGCGCGATCGCAGAACACCTGGCTCTCGCCGGTCTCGGCCAGGATGATGAACTCGTGGCTGAGGTCGCCGCCGATCGGGCCGGTATCGGCCCGCATCGGAATGGCCTGCAGGCCCATGCGCGTGAACGTCCTCAAGTATGAGACGAACATGCGGTTATAGGCGGCTCTGGCGCCTTCAAAATCGAGATCGAAGGAGTAAGCGTCCTTCATCAGGAACTCGCGCGAGCGCATCACGCCGAAGCGGGGGCGCACCTCGTCGCGGAACTTCCACTGGATGTGATAGAGGTTTAGCGGCAGGTCCTTGTAGGACTTGACGTAGGCGCGGAAGATCTCGGTGACCATTTCCTCATTGGTCGGACCATAGAGCATGTCGCGGTCCTGCCGGTCCTTAATGCGCAGCATCTCCTTGCCGTAGTCATTGTAACGGCCGCTCTCGCGCCACAGATCCGCCGACTGGATCGTGGGCATCAGGATTTCCAGCGCGCCGGCTCGATTCTGCTCCTCGCGGATGATCTGGCAGACCTTGTCCAGCACGCGCTTGCCGAGCGGTAGCCAGGAGAAGCTGCCCTGCCCCTGCTGGCGGATCATGCCGGCGCGCAGCATCAGCCGATGCGAGACGATTTCGGCCTCACGGGGGTTTTCTTTCAGAATGGGCAGGAAGTAGCGCGACAAACGCATGGACTGGTCCGTTGAATGAAAAAATGGCGGCGCGGGGAATCGGCGCAACCGAGGCTGCTTGCCCGGGCTTCATAGCCATTTCATGACCGAATGGAAACCCGAGCGCTCCAAAGTGTTGCGGCGTTCTGCGCATGATCAAAAGGGCCCGTTTTGGCCACCAAAGTGCCGCATATGGCCTTTTGATCGATTCACAAGCAAGCCCTGCCCCACTATTGTGCAGTGCAGCACGATATTGCCTATTTGGGGGCAAAATTCTTCGTGACATTTTCACCTGCCTTGGTCTAGTGTGCGCCGATAACCGAGAGGGCGGAGAAAAATCTGCTCTCCTACGCGGTCAAAGTCTTGGGAGGATGCGATCTAGGCGCGGTTACTCGCTGCCGCCGGACACCGGAAACAGATCGGACGCGTTTAAATTGCAAGGCCTCGTGCCTTGCATTTTTTTTGTGCAATCATCTGCTTAGGACGACGACCTGCCAAACAGCATTATGCTGCGTTAGCCCTCAAAATCGGAAGTCGGTTTCCGATTTCAACCAGCACGGGCGCGGGTTGATCAATACTTGCGGAACTGTGCAGGGCGCTAGCGGCCGGCAGTATGAGTAAAGTCCGGCACGATGTGCGGGATGTCGTCGAAGCCGAAGCCGAGCCCCCTTGTCAGGCCGTAGAAAATGCCGATCACGATCGCGGTGACGACCGTCGTGCGGATCGCCGCGCGCAGCATGTGCGGTCCCTTCGGCGCGCTCGACACCGTGCCGAGCGTCACGTCCTTGTCCTCATCCTGGGTGCGCAGGCTGAACGGCAGCACCGCGAACAGCACCAGCCACCAGGTGACGAAGAACAGTGCGACAAAGGAAACCCAGTTCATGCCTGCTCCAATTCGACCAGCGTGCCGAAGAAGTCCTTGGGATGCAGGAACAGCACCGGCTTGCCATGCGCGCCGATCTTCGGATTGCCGTCGCCGAGAACACGCGCGCCGCTCGCCTTGAGATGGTCGCGCGCGACGAGGATATCGTCGACCTCGTAGCAGACATGATGCATGCCGCCCGACGGGTTCTTCGCGAGGAAAGCCGCGATCGGTGAAGCGTCGCCCAGCGGCTCCAGCAGCTCGATCTTGGTGTTGCCGACATCGACGAACACAACCGTGACGCCATGTTCCGGCAGCGCCTGCGGCTCGCTCAGCCGAGCGCCCAGCGTATCGCGATACGCAGCTGTCGCCGCAGCCAGGTTCGGCACGGCAAGCGCGACATGATTTAGGCGTCCGAGCATAAGCGCTCCGAAAGTTAGGGGAGTAGGGGGGTAGGAAAAACTCCGAGCTATTTGCTATTCCCTACTCCCTTATTCCCGTACTCCCCTACTCCCTTATCTAGTGACAAACACCGTCACCAGCGGCTTCTTGCCCCAGGCTTCGTTGGCGGCGCCGCGGACGGCGCGGCGCACGGCCTCCTGCACAAGGTCGAGGTCTTTTCTGCGCTGGCGGGGGATCGAGTCCACCGCGCCGATTGCCGCATCGAGCATCAGGTCCTCTAGCGTCTCGCCGCTGGCATCGGCCTCGGCGACGCCGATCGCCACCAGATCGGGATCGCCGGCTAGCTCGTATTTCTCGTCGAGCACGACGTTGACCGCGACATGCCCGGCATAGGACAGCTTGCGCCGGTCGCGTATGCCCATCGCCTGGTCGGTTCCGATCAAGTATCCATCCTTGTAGAGGCGGCCGAACGGCACCTGGTCGATGATCGTGGCCGGACCGGGCCAGAGCCTCAGCATATCGCCGTCGCGCACCTGTGCCACGTGGCCGATGCCCGACATCGACATCAGCGAGCCCTGCGCCACCAGATGCGCCGCCTCGCCGTGCACCGGCACGCCGATCTGCGGCCGCACCCATTCATACATCTTCCGCAATTCGCTGCGGCGCGGATGGCCGGAGACATGCACCAGCGCGTCGCCGTCCTCGATGATCTTCATGCCGAGGTCGATCAGCCGGTTCTTGATCTCCAGGATCGCCTTCTCGTTGCCGGGAATGGTGCGCGAGGAAAACACCACCGTGTCGCCGGCCGTCAGCGCCACCGACTTCATCTCGTCGCGCGAAAGCTTCGCAAGTGCGGCCAGCGGCTCGCCCTGGCTGCCGGTGCAGATGACCACCAGATTCTCGCGCGGGATATAGCCGTAATCCTCCTCGGCAATGAATTCCGGCAGGCCGTCCATGTAGCCGAGTTCGGTCGCGACATCGATCACGCGCTTCAGCGAGCGGCCGAGCACAAGGCACTGGCGGCCGGCGTCCCGCGCAGCCTTGGCGATCGAAACGATGCGCCCGACATTGGAGGAAAAGGTGGTGACCGCGACGCGGCCCTTGGCGTTTTCGATGACGCCTTTCAGGCCCTCGCCGACCGCCACTTCCGACGGCGACTCCCCTTCCCGCAGCGCATTGGTGGAATCGCAGATCAGCGCCAGCACGCCCTTGTCGCCATAAGCGCGGAAGCGCGCC
>NZ_RZSN01000101.1:0-21598 GCF_003997315.1 Mesorhizobium sp. M1A.F.Ca.IN.020.04.1.1 | reverse complement strand
GCGCCGGGCTCTCGGGGGCGCTGACGCAATCCGGCCATCGCCTGATGGCCCGCGTCTACTATGCCGACACCGATTTCTCCGGCGTCGTCTATCATGCGCGCTATCTCGAATTCTTCGAACGTGGGCGCTCGGACTATCTCAGGCTCGCCGGCGTCCATCACACCGAGCTTGCCGATGGCAAGCATGGCGAGCGCATCGTCTGGGTGGTGCGGCGCATGGAGATCGACTTCCGTTCGCCGGCCCGCATGGACGACATCCTCACCATCGACACGCGCACCGAGGACATTTCGGGCGCCCGCATCTTCATGGCGCAGCAGTTGAAGCGTGGCGGCGAGGTGCTGGTCGAAGCGAAGGTCGAGGCGGCGATCATCGGCGAGAACGGCCGGCCGCGCAGATTTCCGAAGGAATGGATCGCGGCCTTTATGCCGAGGGCGAGCGACTGATCACCGCGAACCGGCTTCGGCCGAATCCCTGTCACGCAGGAGTTGCCCGTTCTGGGACAACGACATGCACCAAAACACCTAAAGCGCGTCGCCTGGACCTGCTTCAGCGCGATGTGCACTGATCGGCCGCGTCCAGCATGGCGCCGGCCCGGTGGGCGCGGCAATGCGCCACGCTTCATATCCTAACCCATCCTTAACCATAACGGTTCATGAAGGAATTGGTGAAGATTGGCGCAATTCGTGTGCCTTCCTTTCACCAAGATTTGCCCCGAAAACGCCGCGAAACGGTGCATTCGGGGCTTGTCCCGCGAGCTTCAGGCTTCGCGCGATCGGACCAAAGGGATGCCATGGGCCAGCCGCCAGCGATGCCCGGAAAAATCTTAAGGACGTAGTCATGGAAAACATCGCACTCGCCGACCCGGGCGCGCATTTGTCGATATGGGCCTTGTTCATGCAGGCCGGCTGGGTGGTCAAATTGGTCATGATCGGCTTGCTCTGCGCCTCGATCTGGACCTGGGCAATCATCATCGACAAGCTTGTCGCCTATAGCCGCATGCGGATGGCGCTCAACCGCTTCGAGCAGGTGTTTTGGTCGGGACAGTCGCTCGAGGAGCTCTACCGCACGCTCGCCGACCGCAAGACCACCGGCATGGGCGCGATCTTCGTCGCCGCCATGCGCGAATGGAAGAAGAGCTTCGAGAAGGGCGCCAAATCGGCGCTGGCATTGCAGACCCGCATCGACAAGGCGATGGATCTCGCGCTGACCCGCGAGATGGAAAGGCTGGAGGGTCGGCTCGGCTTCCTCGCCACCACGGGTTCGGCCGCGCCATTCATCGGCTTGTTCGGCACCGTCATCGGCATCATGACCTCCTTCCAGGCGATCGCCGCCTCGAAGAACACCAGCCTGTCGGTCGTGGCGCCCGGCATCGCGGAAGCCCTTCTGGCGACGGCCATCGGCCTGCTCGCGGCCATTCCGGCCGTCATCGCCTACAACAAGCTGTCATCGGATGCGAACAAGCTCGCCGTGCGCATGGAAGGGTTTGCGGATGAGTTCTCCGCCATACTCTCGCGCCAAATCGATGAAAAAGTCGCGCAGAAGGCCTGAGGTACGATCATGGGTATGTCTGCTGCTAGCGCAGGTGGCATAGGGCGAGGCGGACGCGGCCACCGGCGGCGCGGTCGTCATCATGGCCTGATGTCGGAAATAAACGTCACGCCGATGGTCGACGTGATGCTGGTGCTGCTGATCATCTTCATGGTCGCGGCGCCGCTGCTCACCGTCGGCGTTCCGATCGACCTGCCCGACACGAAAGCCAAGGCGATGAATGTCGACACGCAGCCGATCACGGTGTCGATCAACGCGGCCGGCCAGATCTATCTACAGGAAACCGAGATCCCGATCGAGGAGCTGGTGGCGAAGCTGCAGGCAATCTCGAAGACCGGCTATGACGAGCGCATCTTCATTCGCGGCGACAAGTCGACGGATTATGGCACCGCCATGAAGGTCATGGCCCGCATTTCGGCGGCCGGCTACAAGAACATCGGCCTGGTTTCGCTGCAGGAACAGGATCAGTAAACGCCAAATGCGGACCGGCCTCACCTCATCGGTCATCTTGCATGCGGTGGCGCTGGCCTTCGGGCTGTTCACGCTGTCCTCGCCGCCCGCCATGCCGGCTTCCGACGTGGAGTCCGTCGCGGTCGACATCGTGCCGATGGAAGCGATCGCGCAGACCCTGCAGGGCGACAAGAAAGCGGTCATGCATGACAAGCCGGCGCCGCTGCCGACCAAGCGCCCGGATATCGTCCCCGACGCGCAGAAGGTCGGCGAGAACAGCGTCGACACCGACAAGCCGGCGACGGACGAAGCCAAGCCGAAGCCGGTCGAGAAGACATCCGCGCCGCCCCCGGCGCCGACGCCGACCGAGAAGCCGGCGGTCGAGGACGTGCCGAAGCCGCAGGAAAAGCCGAAGCCGACCCCGGCGACCGAAGTCGCGCCGACGCCGACACCTAAGGAAGAGGTCAAGCCCGAGCCGGTCAAGCAGACGGAGCCGAAGCCGACACCCGCCAAGGAGCCGACGCCAGCGCCGCCGAAGGACACGACCGCCGCCATCCAGAAGGAAGAGGTCAAGCCGGACGCCGTCGCCGAGGCGATCGCCAAGGAGCAGCCGACCGAGGAGGCTAAGCTTCCGGACTCGGCACCTGCCCCTGCAGCGCGGCCAAAGCCGCAGCCCGCTCCCGCCGAAAGCGCCAAGGCGCCGGAGCGCAAGGACGCGGAAAAGCCGGTGAAGGAAGCTTCCTCGAAGCCGAAGTCGGATGAAAAGCAGTTCAACGCCGACGAGATTTCAGCACTTCTGGACAAGCAGAAGCCGTCGGGTGGCGGCGCCAAGCGCTCCACGCAGCAGTCGTCGCTCGGCGGCGAGAAGGATCAGGGCCAGAAGCTGTCCAAATCCGAGCAAGGCGCGCTCGAAGCTCAGCTCGGCGGCTGCTGGACGTTGCCCGTTGGACTGGAAGGTTCGGAGAACTTCGTCGTCGTGGTCCGGTTCAATCTCGATACCAACGGCAAGCTCGACGGCCGCCCGTCGGTCGAGCAGTCGAGCGGCAACCGGCAGTTCGACGAAAGCGCAGTGCGCGCGGTTCAAAAATGCGACGTGGCCGGCCTGCAAGTTCCAGCCGGCAAGCAGGATATTTGGAACGACATCCGGGTCACCTTCGACCCAAGGGAGATGCTTGGCCTATAGGCTTTGCGTCCGAACCATCAAGAGAGAAGCGAGAAGACATGAGATCTTTCCTCAAGCCGCTCCTGACGATTGCAGCCATGGCGCTGGGCATGACGACCGCCGCCACCTTGCCGGCCTGGGCGCTCGTCGAGCTCAACGTCAACAAGGGCAATGTCGAGCCGCTGCCGATCGCCATCACTGACTTCCAGTCCAATGGTGAGCTCGGCGCCCAGATCACGGAGATCGTCACGGCCGACCTCAAGCGTTCCGGCCTGTTCGCGCCGATCGACAAGAGCGCTTTCATCGAGAAGATCTCCGGCCCGGACGCCACGCCGCGCTTCGATGACTGGAAGGTGATCAATGCGCAGGCGCTGGTCACCGGCAGCGTCGGCAAGGAAGCCGACGGCCGTATCCGCGCCCAGTACCGGCTATGGGACACCTTTGCCGGCCAGCAGATGGCCGGGGAGCAGTTCTTCGCCAATGACGCCAATACCAGGCGCGTCGCCCATATCATCGCCGATGCGATCTACGAGCGGCTGACCGGCGAGAAGGGTTACTTCGATACGCGCGTCGTCTTCGTCGACGAATCCGGCGCCAAGAACGCGCGCAAGAAGCGTCTTGCCATCATGGACCAGGACGGCGCCAACGTCCGCTACCTGTCGGACGGCCGTTCGATCGTGCTGACGCCGCGCTTCTCGCCGAACCGGCAGGAAATCACCTACATGTCCTATGAGAGCGGACAGCCGAAGGTGTATCTGCTGCAGATCGAGACCGGGCAGCGCGAGCTGGTCGGCAATTTCCCCGGCATGACGTTCGCGCCGCGCTTTTCGCCCGATGGCCAGAAGGTGATCATGAGCCTGCTGCGCGATGACGGCAACTCCAACATCTTCGCCATGGATCTGAGAAGCCGTTCGACCACGCGGCTCACCGACTCGACCGCCATCGACACCTCGCCCTCCTATTCGCCCGACGGCTCGCAGATCGTCTTCACCTCCGACCGCGGCGGCGGCAGCGGCCGCTCGCAGATCTACGTCATGGGCGCGGACGGCTCCAACCCGCACCGCATCTCGTTCGGCGACGGCGTCTATTCCACGCCGGTGTGGTCGCCGCGCGGCGACCTCATCGCCTTTACCAAGCAGTCGGGCGGCGAGTTCCAGATCGGCGTCATGAAGACCGATGGTTCGGGCGAGCGCATCCTGTCCTCCGGCTTCCAGCAGGAGGGGCCGACCTGGGCGCCGAACGGTCGCGTGCTGATGTTCTTCCGCGACTCCGCCGGCGGGCCGAAGCTGGTCACGGTCGATCTTACCGGCCGCAACGAGCAGCAGATCCCGACCTCGAACTTCGCCTCGGATCCGGCCTGGTCGCCGTTGCTGGAGTAGGCAGAGGAACGGAAGAATTTAGGAACGGCGAACTGACGAACTGAGGAAAATGGAGGACCGGGGGCGCTTGTAAATCTCAGAGAGAAGCTGGCTTAATTTCTTCCTTCAATTCCTCAGTTCTTCAGTTCCTCAATTCCCCCTTTTTTCATGTTTTGGCCGCATTTCCGCCTACGGTCGCCGCGCATTGTGAGCCTAGCTAAATCGGCCGAGGACGGCGGCTCGAAACGAAAAATTAACCGTGTTTCTTGAATGCCGGTTAACCCAAACGTGGTTACTGGGTGATCAACGAAATCACTCGAATGCGAAGGAGAGGCGGCATGGGCCGTATCGCAGCACTTACCAGAAATCCGGCGATGATCGCGCTGGTGGCGGCTCTGGCCATCACCGGCTGCGCCTCGAAGAAGACGCCGAACAGCGCCGCCGATCTCGGCCTCAACGGCGCCGGCTCTGCCACGCCCGGCTCGGCGCAGGACTTCACCGTCAACATCGGCGACCGCATCTTCTTCGACACCGACTCCTCGTCGATCCGCGCCGACGCGCAGACGACGCTGTCGCGCCAGGCGCAGTGGCTCAACCAGTACAGGCAGTATGCCATCGTCATCGAAGGCCATGCCGACGAGCGCGGCACGCGCGAGTACAATCTGGCGCTGGGCGCCCGCCGCGCCGCTGCCACCCGCGACTTCCTGGTTTCGAAGGGCGTCGCGGCCAACCGTCTGAAGACGATCTCCTACGGCAAGGAACGCCCGGTCGCCGTCTGCGACGACATCTCGTGCTGGTCGCAGAACCGCCGCGCCGTCACCACGCTCTCGGGCGCCGGTTCCTGACGCGCCGCGCCGGAAATCGATATCGATTTTCGGAAACGCTCATAAGCGCCACAGCGTCCTTGGCGCGTCTGACGACGCGCGGCGCTGTGGGCGGCAAAAATACAACATCGCTGAACGAAAGGCGGCCTCCGAGCCGCCTTTTTCATATGCGACAGCTTGAAACAAAATTTGGCCGAAGTCTCGCGTCCTGCTAAGAGCGCGAGGGCGCTTTATCCCCCTCCGATTTGGAAAGGCGCATCGGGCCAACAGATTTTCACGGCGAGAGACATAATGCATTTCAGAACGGTCCTGAGCGGCACGCTTGCGCTGCTGCTCCTATCAAGCATCGCAGGCGTCGCAGCCCCGGCGGACAGCGGGCAAGCCTCGAACAGCGGCTTCACTTTCCATCTGCCGACGCTGGGCATTTTCGGCGACAAGAAGAAGACCGAGCAGGCGCAAGTCGCCCAGCAGGACGGCGCCGGCATGACCGGTCTGGAGGATCAGATCCGCCAGATGAACGGCAAGCTTGAGGAACTCAATTTCCAGATCCTGCAAATGCAGGAGCAGATGCGCAAGCAGCAGGAGGACAACGAGTTCCGCTTCCAGCAGCTCGAAGGCGGCTCGCAGGGCGCGAAGCCAACCGGCCAGAAGAAGTCGGAGGCCGCGCCGCAGGACGGCAGCAGCGGCAACACGAATATGGGCGATGCTGGCGCCGGCGACAGCGGCACCGACACCAACGTCGCAACGGCTCCGGCGACGCAAGCTCCGCCCGGCACGGCTCCGCAGGACGGCGGCGGCAAGAGCGTCGGCGACGTCATCGTCGAGTCTCAGACCGGCGACCCGGGCAAGTTGATCACCGGCGCGCCGCCGAAGACCTTCGGCACCATTACCGTCGACAAGAACGGCAATGTCGTCAATGCCGACCCCGCCCCGCAGGCGGGCTCGCAGACGGAAGCTCCCGCGGCTACGGCAAACGCGCCTGCCGCCGAGACCGGTGGCAAGCCTGGCAAAAGCAAGTCCGGCGGCACGGTCATGGCCTCGCTGCCCTCGACCAACAATCCGGACGAGCTCTACCGCAACTCCTACCAATTCATCCTGTCGGGCGACTATCCCACCGCCGAGCAGGGTTTCCGCGACCATATCTCGCGCTTTCCCAAGGACGCCAAGGCGGCGGACGCGCATTACTGGCTGGGCGAATCCCTGCTTGGCCAGCAGAAATATCGCGACGCGGCGGAGGTTTTCCTGGCCGCCAGCAAGGATTATCCGAAGGCCAAGAAGGCGCCCGACATGCTGCTCAAGCTCGGCGTATCGCTGGTCGGCCTCAAGCAGAACGACGTGGCCTGCGCCACTTTCAACGAGATCGGCAAGCGCTACCCGGATGTTTCCGGCACGCTGAAGGAACGCATCAAGCAGGAAAAGGCGCTGGCCTCGTGCTAGCTTGCGTGTCGTTGTCCCAGAATCGGGACCGCTTTTGGACGACGCGCAGTGATGTTCGATACCGAGACTGACCTTTCGGATCGCCTTTTCCAAGACTTCGACTTCTCCCACGGCGCCGTTGTGGCCGTGTCCGGCGGCAGCGACTCGACCGCCCTTCTCCATCTGCTCAAGCACCATCTCGACCGTACCCTGCCCGCGGCAAGGCTGCTTGCGGTGACGATCGATCATGACCTCAGACCAAGCTCGGCAGCCGAAGCGCAAGCTGTCGCCCGGCTTTGCGCCGAGCACGGCATCGCGCATCGCACGCTCGTCTGGTCCGGCTACAAGCCATCGACCGGCTTGCCGGCCGCCGCGCGCGAGGCGCGCTACCGGCTGCTGGCCGAGGCAGCCGAAGGGGAAGGCATCCGCACGGTGGTGACCGGACATACCGCCGACGACCAGGCCGAGACCGTGCTGATGCGGCAAGTTCGTGAAGAGGAGGCCCGCGACGAGGATCCACGCGACGGCCGCGGGCTCGCCGGCATGGCGCCCGCCACGCTCTACGATTGGCGGGTCTGGATCGCCCGCCCGCTGCTCGCCACGCGCCGCGCGGCATTGCGGGAGATGCTGAAGCGTCGCGGCATCGGCTGGACCGAGGATCCGACCAATGTCGACCGGCGCTTCGAGCGGCCGCGCCTGCGCATCTCGCTTGCAGGCAGAGATGGCGAGGCGCGTTTCAAGGAAGCAATCGCGAAGGCCGGACAGGCAGCCGCCGAGCGCGAGAACCTCGGCCAGCGTGCGGCGGCGCTGATCGGCGCCTTCGCTAGCCAGCCGGCTCCGGGGCTCATCCGCCTTGATCGCGATTTCGCAAGTGGTGAGGATAGCGAAGCCGCCGTCTATGCATTTCGCATCCTGCTCGCCACGGTCGGCGGCGTCACGTTCCTTGTCGACGAGGCGCGTTGCCGGGCGCTGTTCGAGCATCTGCGGTCGGGGACGCTTTGCGCCACATTGTCGCGGACGGTGGTCGACGCGCGCCGCACCGGCATCTTCCTCCACCGCGAGGCCCGCAATCTGCCCGCGGTTCCGGCTGCTGAGCAGGCCCTATGGGACGGTCGGCGGAGGATCACATTGAGCGACAGGCCGAGCGGGTTGGTGATCGCGCCAGCAGGTCCCGGCGCCGCCAAGCGATTTACCCCGGAAGGCGACGTTCCGGCGAGCTTGCTGCGCAAGGCGCTGGCCGCCGAGCCCGCGCTGTGGCGCGGCGGCGAACGCCTTGATTTGGCTGGCGGTGATGCCGCGCCGCCGGCGATGGCGATCGTTCCTGCGGTGTCGCCCTTCACCCGCTTCCTGCCGTCCTTCGATCTCCGGCCCGCTGCCGCCGTCGCCGCGCTGATCGGCGCGCCGCCGCTGCCGCCGTCGCCTTTTCGCGGCCATGATCGCGGCGGAGCATGGGCGAAAGCTTAACCGAGGCATGCTGTTCTGCTTGGCAAGGGGAGACGCTCTCCCTATGTTAGGCCCAAGCCTCCAATCATCATCGTGGGTCCGCGCGCGGACGCCAACAGGACAATAGATGAATCCGAATTATCGCAACCTCGCGCTCTGGGCGATCATAGCGGTCCTGCTCATCGCCCTGTTCAATCTTTTCCAGACGCCGCAGACGCGCGGCGCTTCGAGCGAGATCGCCTATTCGCAGTTCCTGCAGGATGTCTCTTCCGGCCGGGTCAAGAGCGTGACGATCGCCGGCGCCCGTATCTCGGGCAACTACACGGACAACGCCAACGGCTTCCAGACCTATTCGCCGGGCGATCCGTCGCTGGTCTCCAGGCTGCAGGACAAGAACGTCACCATCAACGCGCGGCCTGAAAGCGACGGTTCGAACTCGCTGTTCGGCTATCTGATCTCGTGGCTGCCGATGATCCTGATCCTCGGCGTGTGGATATTCTTCATGCGCCAGATGCAGTCCGGCTCCGGCCGCGCCATGGGCTTCGGCAAGTCGAAGGCGAAGTTGCTCACCGAGGCGCATGGCCGCGTCACCTTCCAGGACGTCGCCGGCGTCGACGAGGCCAAGGAGGACCTGGAGGAGATCGTCGAGTTCCTGCGCGATCCGCAGAAGTTCCAGCGGCTCGGCGGCAAGATCCCGCGCGGCGTGCTGCTGGTCGGCCCTCCCGGAACCGGCAAGACGCTGCTCGCCCGCTCCGTCGCAGGCGAGGCCAACGTGCCGTTCTTCACCATCTCCGGCTCGGATTTCGTCGAGATGTTCGTCGGCGTCGGCGCAAGCCGGGTGCGCGACATGTTCGACCAGGCCAAGAAGAACGCCCCCTGCATCATCTTCATCGACGAAATCGACGCCGTCGGCCGCCATCGCGGCGCCGGCCTCGGCGGCGGCAATGACGAGCGCGAGCAGACGCTGAACCAGCTGCTGGTCGAGATGGACGGCTTCGAGTCCAACGAAAGCATCATCCTGATCGCCGCCACCAACCGGCCCGACGTGCTCGACCCGGCGCTGCTCAGGCCGGGCCGCTTCGACCGCCAGGTGGTCGTGCCGAACCCCGACATCGTCGGCCGCGAGAAGATCCTCAAGGTGCATGTGCGCAATGTGCCGCTGGCGCCCAATGTCGACCTCAAGGTCATCGCGCGCGGCACGCCCGGCTTCTCCGGCGCCGACCTGATGAACCTGGTCAACGAATCCGCGCTGATGGCGGCGCGTCGCAACAAGCGGCTCGTCACCATGGCCGAGTTCGAGGACGCCAAGGACAAGATCATGATGGGCGCCGAGCGCCGCTCGTCGGCGATGACGCAGGCCGAGAAGGAGCTGACCGCCTATCACGAGGCCGGCCACGCCATCCTGGCGCTCAACGTGCCGACGGCCGATCCGCTGCACAAGGCGACCATCATCCCGCGCGGCCGCGCGCTCGGCATGGTCATGCAGCTGCCGGAAGGCGACCGCTATTCGATGAGCTACAAATACATGATCTCGAGGCTGGCGATCATGATGGGCGGCCGCGTCGCCGAGGAGTTCAAGTTCGGTAAGGAGAACATCACCTCCGGCGCCTCCTCCGACATCGAGCAGGCGACCAAGCTGGCGCGCGCCATGGTCACGCGCTGGGGCTTCTCCGACAAGCTCGGCCATGTCGCCTATGGCGACAACCAGGAAGAGGTCTTCCTCGGCCATTCGGTGGCGCGCCAGCAGAACATCTCGGAAGAGACCGCGCAGATCATCGACGCCGAGGTGCGCCGGCTGATCGACGATGCCTATTCCACCGCCAAGACCGTGCTGACCAAGAAGAAGAAGGACTGGATCGCGCTGGCCGAAGGGCTGCTCGAATACGAGACCCTGACCGGCGAGGAGATCAAGCAGCTGATCGCTGGCCACAAGCCCGCCCGCGACCTTGGCGACGACACGCCGCCCAGCCGCGGCTCGGCTGTGCCGAAAGCCGGCACCGGCGGCCGTCGCAAGAAGGGCCCCGAGCCCGAAGGCGGCATGGAGCCGCAGCCGCAGGGCTAAGGCTCGATCGAAAACGAAACATAAAAAACGACGCCGCGGCTCAGACCGCGGCGTTGTTGTTTGGGAGGTCACAGACGATTGGCGAGTCGCTCGCGGACCGCACCTGCAAGATCGGCGTCCGGCGCAAGCGCCAATCTTCCTTCTGGCTCATCACGCTTCTGGCCTCGCATGGCACCCCGAACCTCCCGCGCAAAACGCACGAAACTGTTCGCGATGTCTTCGCACACCTGTTCGCGATGTCCTCAGTCCATATAGGGGGAGATTGGTAGCTTCGCCGGCGGGGGTTCTTTTGCGGCGCCGATATGCCTCTTTAAGCGCGTCCAACGAAAAAGCCCGCGCATCTCGCGATGCGCGGGCCTTGGTCTTGGAGGTAAGCGCTGAGCGATCAGCTCTTCAGCTTGGCGTTGCATAGGCTGTAGAAGCCGCCGCCCTTCTGGATCCACCGCAGGCCGTTCAGCGTGTTGGCGTCCTTGTTGGCATAGTACTGCTCGAGGCAGGTGTGCATGCGGGCCTTGGCCGGCGTCTCGTTGGCGAATTTCGGCGAGATGGCGGTCGGGAAGGTCACGCCCTTCGGCGCAGCCACGCTGGGCTTTGCCGGTTCCTTGGTGAAAGTCGCCTCGGTCGGAGCCGGCACGGTGTCGTCGTCGTCGCCGGCGCCGCATTCGGTCTTGCGGAAGTCGTTCCACTTCATGCCGTTGAGCTTGTTGGCGGTCTTGGCAGCCTGGTACTTGCTGCTGCATTCGGCCATGGTCAGGCCCTTGGCCGAACCACCGTCAGCGGCGGTGGAAGTCTTGCTGGTGGCAGGTTTGGCGGTTGCCGCAGCAGTGGCGCCGGGGCCGCATTCAGCCTTGCGGAAATCGTTCCACTTCATGCCGTTCAGCGTGCCGGCCGCCTTCGCGGCCTGATACTTGGTGCTGCATTCCTTTGCGGTCAGGCCCTTGGCCGTGTCGTCCGAGGCAGCTGCCGACTTTGCCTTCTTGGTGTCAGAAGCCTTGGTGTCGGTCGCCGCCTTGGTCGCCGCCTTGGTGTCGGTCGCCGCCTTGGTGTCGGTCGCGGCGGAAGCGTCGCTGCCGCACTCGGCCTTGCGGAACTGGTTCCAGGTCTGGCCATTGAGCGTTCCGGCGTCCTTGGCCGCGTTGTACTTGGTGCTGCACTCGGCCATGGTCAGCGCGTTGGCCGGCGCCGCCAGGAACAGGGTTGCGACGGCGATGCCCGTCAATGTTGCAAGTCTATGAATAAGCATGGCGTTTTTCTCCCTTGCTGCCGCCAAATGGTGCCTATACCAAATCAATAGCTCTCAACTTCGGGCTGCGCCAGATGCTTCCCGCGCGGATGCCCTCACAAAGTGTGTTCCTGCCGACAAGGTGCTAAATTGCTGGCGCTCGGTTCGAGCAAATAAGGTTTTCCCAACCATGTCGGGCGGAAAAGCTGTCTGGGCTTCTATATTCCCGCTACAACGAGAGGTCGTGGCAGGCTGCCGAATCACTTGACCGGTCTGCGACAATGATTTTCTAAGGAATGGTAATATATAATCACGAAACGTGATGATCGGATGCGGCCCAATTGTGGCAATACGGGCGGCTGAAACCGACGGGGACTTTGGCAGGTATGGCAGGGCAGTATTTCGGCACCGACGGCATCCGCGGACGCGCCAACAAGTTTCCCATGACGGCCGAGGTGGCCATGCGGGTGGGTATGGCCGCCGGCCTTTCTTTCCAGCGGGGCAACCATCGGCACCGCGTCGTGCTCGGCAAGGACACGCGGCTTTCCGGCTACATGATCGAGAACGCGATGGTGTCGGGCCTGTGCGCCGCCGGCATGGACGTGTTCCTGCTCGGGCCGATTCCGACACCGGCGGTCGCCATGCTGGTGCGCTCGCTGCGCGCCGACATCGGGGTGATGATCTCGGCCTCGCATAACCCTTACTACGACAACGGCATCAAGCTGTTCGGCCCCGACGGCTATAAGCTCTCCGACGAGATCGAGGAGCGCATCGAAGGCATGCTCGACAAGGACATCGAGTTGTCGCTTGCCGATTCCGACGGGCTGGGGCGCGCCAAGCGCGTCGACGGCGTCCACGACCGCTATATCGAATTCGCCAAGCGCACGCTGCCGCGCTCGATGTCGCTTTCCGGGCTTCGGATCGTCGTCGACTGCGCGAACGGCGCCTCCTACAAGGTGGCGCCGGAGGCGCTGTGGGAGCTCGGCGCCGAGGTAGTCGCCATCAACGTCGAGCCGAACGGCTTCAACATCAACAAGGAGTGCGGCTCGACCCATCCGGCCGGCCTGCAGAAGAAGGTGCACGAGGTGCGCGCCGATATCGGCATCGCGCTCGACGGCGACGCCGACCGTGTGGTCATCGTCGACGAGAACGGCGCCATCGTCGACGGCGACCAGATCATGGCGCTGATCGCCGAGTCCTGGCACCAGAGCGGGCGGCTGGCCGGCGGCGGCGTCGTCTCGACGGTGATGTCCAATCTCGGTCTCGAGCGTTTCCTTGGCGACATGAAGCTGCAGCTGCACCGCACCAAGGTCGGCGACCGCTATGTCGTCGAGCACATGCGCGCGCATGGCCTCAATGTCGGCGGGGAGCAGTCCGGCCATATTGTGCTGTCCGATTTCTCGACCACCGGCGACGGCCTGGTTTCGGCGCTGCAGGTGCTGGCCTGCATCAAGCGGCAGAACCGGCCGGTCAGCGAGCTGTCGAAAAAGTTCGAGCCGGTGCCTCAGCTTCTGAAGAACGTCCGCATCTCCGGCGGCAAGCCGCTGGAGGAGGCGCCGGTCAAGGCAGCCATCGAGGAAGGGCGCAACCGCCTGGGCAAGGCCGGCCGCCTCGTTATCCGACCGTCCGGCACCGAGCCGCTCATCCGCGTCATGGCCGAAGGCGACGATCCGCAGCTGGTCGAGGCCGTCGTCAACGAGATCGTCGGCATCATCTCGGATACCCGCAGCGCCGCCTGATCGCCGCTGCAAAGCGGACGATCGCATCTGCAAGCCCGCCGCCAGGCGGGCTTTTTCGCGCGCTCACAACACCCCGGACAACGGAATACCCTCTAAAATTGTAGGCATTCGTGGTTAATCGGTACGGTTAAACGGCTTTTAACCTTTGCAATTCATTATCCACGCCGAGGTTCATCTTCGGGCGATGTCGTCCCGAGGCTTCTTAGGGGTGACAGCATGTTCGATACCGCAAGAATGGCACTGTTTGCCGCGCTGTTGGCGGGAGTGGCCGGACCGGCCCTCGCCGCCGACCTGGGGGAACCACCGCCGGTGGAGGAAGCTCCGCCGCCGGTGGTCGAGGCGCAGCCGATCGACGTCGGCGGCTGGTATATTCGCGGCGACATCGACTACCACAAGTCGACCTTGCGCGGCATCGACTACATTACATACGGGCCACCGCCCGGCACCAACGATTTCGATTTCGGCAAGCTGAAGGGCGGCTTCTCGCTCGGCGGCGGCGTCGGCTACAAGATCAATGATTACTTCCGAACCGATCTGACGGCCGACTATTGGTTCAAGTCGGACTTCAACGGCCAGACCTCGGACCTCGTCACGACATCAACCGAGGTGTCGAGGATGAGCGCGCTGCTGCTGTTGGCCAATGCCTATGTCGATATCGGCACCTATCACGGTATCACGCCTTACGTCGGCGCCGGCATCGGCGGTGCGCACGTCAAGTGGGACACGGTCCACGACCCGAACACCACAGAAACCAACCCGGGTTCGTCCAACTGGCGCTTCGCCTATGCGCTCATGGCCGGCGCTTCCTACTGCCTGACCGACAGGGTGATCCTCGACGCAGGCTACCGCTTCACTCACATCCAGGGCGGGCGCATGTTCGAGTTCGATTCGACGAGTTCCGGGCCGGGGTTCGACCACGGCATCAACACGCATGAGGTGCGCGGCGGTCTGCGCTACCAATTCGGCGGCAACAATGGGTGCACTACACCGGTGACCTACCAGCCTGAGCCGGAGCCGATCTACACCAAGTAGCCGCTTCGAGATCCTGAAATTCTGCCAATTGCCCGGCGCCAGCCGGGCGATTTTCTTTTGTGGGTGGCCGGTAAAACAGCATCGAAATCAATTCGGTAACCCCCTGTTATCCTTAACCGGCACTTAACCACTATGGTTAACAATGCTCCTGAAACGGCAGCTGTGCTCGCGTTCGCGACTGGCGCCAATCTCAGGAGCCGGGGACCATGACATCAAAATCGTGTATCGCACTGGCGCTCGCCGCAATCGTGCTGATGCCGGCGACACAGGCGATGTCGGCCGACTACGATCCGCCGATCTATGTCGATCAGGCGCCGGACTATCAGCCGGTCGAGGTAGGCTCCGGCTGGTACCTCCGCGGCGACGTCTCCTATCTGGTGGAGAAGAGCTTCAGGAATGAGGATTTCGCCTCCCCGCCGGGGAGCTTCAGCGACAAAGAAGACCCGATCTTTGCGAGTATAGGCTTCGGCTACCATTTCACCGATTACCTGCGTGCTGATTTCAATTTCGGTTATCTGCCGGGCAACAGGGTCAGTGTCGGCTACGATGACACATTGATCGTGACACCGCCGGCCACGGCAACCGTGGCATCCGCGACCCTCAAGAATTATGCATTCTCGGGCATTCTCAACGGTTACGTCGACCTTGGTACCTATATCGGCGTTACACCTTATGTTGGAGCGGGTCTCGGCATTGTGCGGAGCAAGTACAATCTTTCAGCGAGCTATTTCACCGACAACGCTGATCCCTCCGATGATTTCACCCAAACCGATAACAAGACGAAGTATTCACTTGCGTACACCTTGAATGCAGGTTTTGCTTACCAGGTCTCAAAGAATGTGCTGATAGATCTGGGATATCAGTATTTCTCAGCGCCAGATGCTGAATATGCGACAGCCGACAGCCTGACCTCCTACTCGATCCGAAAGGGGATCAGCAATCACCAGGTCAAGCTCGGGCTGCGCTACGATCTTTGGTAAGCGAGGGAACTCGGAAATTGCCGCCGGCGGGTCGAACGGGTCCGCCGTTCTTTTTCGTTTCCGGCGCCTGGTGCCGTCAGACAAATATCCCGACAGCGACAAAAACTTTGCTCTTGACGCCGGAAGGCTGAAAGCATATCGCCGTCCGTGGGCCACCCCTCCCCAACGAGGGGCCACTATCTGGAAGGATAGACCACGATGACGACGCTTACCAAGCCCGGACTCCGTCCGGCAAACCCCAATTTCTCCTCAGGTCCCTGTGCAAAACGCCCCAGCTGGTCGGTCGAGGCGCTGAAAGCTGCTGCGCTCGGACGCTCTCACCGCGCCAAAATCGGCAAGGGCAAGCTCGAGCAGGCGATCGAGCTGACGCGCGAAATCCTCAAGGTCCCGGCCGGCTACCGGATCGGCATCGTGCCGGCATCCGATACCGGCGCGGTCGAGATGGCACTGTGGTCGCTGCTTGGCGAGCGCGGCGTCGACATGGTCGCCTGGGAAAGTTTCGGTTCCGGCTGGGTGACCGATGTCGTCAAGCAGCTCAAGCTCGCCGATGTGCGCAAGTTCGAGGCCGGCTACGGCGTGTTGCCGGATCTGACGCAGATCGATTTCGATCGCGACGTGGTCTTCACCTGGAACGGCACGACCTCCGGCGTGCGCGTGCCGGACGGCGATTTCATTCCGACCGACCGCAAGGGTCTCACCATCTGCGACGCCACCTCGGCGGCGTTCGCGCAGCGGCTCGACTTCGATAAACTCGACGTCGTCACCTTCTCCTGGCAGAAGGTGCTGGGCGGCGAGGGCGCGCACGGCATGCTGATCCTCAGCCCGCGCGCCGTCGAGCGGCTGGAAACCTACAAGCCGGCCTGGCCGCTGCCGAAGATCTTCCGCCTGACTTCCGGCGGCAAGCTGATCGAGGGCATCTTTAAGGGCGAGACCATCAACACGCCGTCGATGCTGTGCGTCGAGGACTATCTCGATGCGCTTCAATGGGCGAAGTCGATCGGCGGCCTGGAAGCGCTGATCGCCCGCGCCGACGCCAACGCCGCGGTGCTGGACCGGTTCGTGGCCAGGTCGTCGTGGCTCGGCCATCTGGCCGTCGATCCGGCGACGCGCTCAAACACTTCCGTGTGCCTGTCCTTCACCGATCCGGACGTGGCGGCGCTCGATGCCGACGGTCAGGCGGCTTTCGCCAAAGGTATCGTCTCGACGCTCGACAAGGAAGATGTCGCCTACGACATCGGCTCCTACCGCGATGCGCCGCCCGGCCTTCGCATCTGGTGCGGCGCGACCGTCGAGACCTCCGATCTCGAAGCACTGCTGCCCTGGCTCGACTGGGCCTTCGCCATGCAGAAGGCGTCGCTGAAAGCGGCCGCCTGAGTCATTCGCGGCGGCCTTCGGGCCGCCGATCCCAAACGGATCAATCCCATTCTTCAAGGAGGCCGCCATGGCGCCCCGCGTTCTCGTCTCGGATAAACTTTCAACCACCGCCGTGCAGATCTTCAAGGACCGCGGCATCGAGGTCGACTACCTGCCCGATCTCGGCAAGGACAAGGAAAAGCTTCTCGAAGTGATCGGCCAGTATGACGGCCTTGCCATCCGCTCGGCGACCAAGGTCACCGAGAAGCTGATCAATGCCGCCACCAGGCTCAAGGTCGTCGGCCGCGCCGGCATCGGCGTCGACAATGTCGACATTCCGGCGGCGAGCCGCAAGGGCATCATCGTGATGAACACGCCCTTCGGCAACTCGATCACCACGGCCGAGCATGCCGTTGCGATGATCTTCGCGCTGGCGCGCCAAATCCCGGAGGCCAACGCCTCGACCCATGCGGGAAAATGGGAGAAGAACCGCTTCATGGGCGTCGAGATCACCGGCAAGACGCTGGGCGTGATCGGCTGCGGCAATATCGGCTCGATCGTCGCGACGCGCGGCGTCGGCCTGAAGATGCATGTCGTGGCTTTCGATCCGTTCCTGTCGGACAGCCGCGCTGAAGAGCTCGGCGTCGAGAAGGTCGAGCTCGACGAGCTTTTCGCGCGCGCCGACTTCATAACCTTGCACACGCCGCTGACCGACAAGACGCGCAACATCATCGATGCGGCCGCGATCGCCAAGATGAAGGACGGCGTGCGCATCATCAATTGCGCGCGCGGCGGGCTGGTCGTCGAGGCCGACCTGGTCGCGGCACTGAAGAGCGGCAAGGTGGCCGGCGCCGGCGTCGATGTTTTCGAGGCCGAGCCGGCGGAGAACAATCCGCTGTTCGGCATGCAGAATGTCGTGGCAACCCCGCATCTCGGCGCCTCGACCACCGAGGCGCAGGAGAACGTTGCGCTGCAAGTGGCCGAGCAGATGGCCGATTACCTGATCAAGGGCGCCGTTTCCAACGCCATCAACATGCCGTCGATCACCGCCGAGGAAGCGCCCCGACTGAAACCCTTCGTCAAGCTGGCCGAGGTGCTCGGCGCCTTTGTCGGCCAGGTCACCGAAGATCCGATCAAGGAGGTGGAGATACTGTTCGACGGCTCGACCGCGACGATGAACACGCGCGCGCTGGTGAGCGCCACTCTTGCCGGCCTGATCCGGCCGCAGGTCTCCGACGTCAACATGGTGTCGGCGCCGATCATGGTGAAGGAGCGCGGCATTATCGTCGCCGAGGTCAAGCGCGACAAATCTGGCGTCTTCGACGGCTACATCAAGCTCACAGTCAAGACCGAGCATATGACGCGCTCGATCGCCGGGACCTGCTTCTCGGACGGCAAGCCGCGCTTCATCCAGATCAAGGGCATCAACCTCGATGCCGAGGTCGGCCAGCACATGCTCTACACGACCAATGCCGACGCGCCCGGCATCATCGGCCTGCTCGGCACCGTCTGCGGTGAGAACGGCGTCAACATCGCCAACTTCCAGCTCGGCCGCAACCGGCCGGGCGGCGATGCGATCGCGCTGCTCTATCTCGACGCACCCTTCCCGGAAAGGGTGCTCGATCAACTGCGGGCGCACCAATCGATCGATTCGGCCAAACCGCTGCACTTCGATGTCGGCGCCGCCTGAAAGATCATGCCCCGCATGCTTCGGCATGCGGGGCATTTCCCCTACAGAACGGCCCTGCTGCCACTGTATTCGGCCAGCGCGATGCCTCCGAGCACGAGCGCAAGCGCAAGACCCTGATAGAATTGGAACTGCTCGCCGACGATCAGCACCGAAAGCAGGGTGCCGAAGATTGGCACCAGATTGATGAACAGTCCGGCGCGATTGGCGCCGATCAGCTCGTTGCCCTTGATGTAGAAGATCTGCGAGACGACGGACGCGCCGAGCGCGGTGTAGAACGCGACCGCCCATCCTCGCGCGTCCGGGACGATGACGCGGCCCGCCGCCACTTCCCAGACACAGAACGGCACCGAGGTCAAAAGCGCGGCGAGCGACAGAGCCAGCATGAAGCTTTGCCAGCGGACGGCCGGCTTCAGGCGCAGCCCCACCGAATAGTGGCTGTAGCAGAGGACCGCGACCAGCATGATGGCGTCGCCGAAATTGAGCTCGAGCTTCAGCAGCTGGCCGAGGTCGCCATGGCTAGCGGTCAGGGCGACGCCGAGGATGGTGAGCGCGACGCCGACGATCTGCAGGCGCTGCACGTGCAGCCTAAACAGCACGAAGTTGGCAAGGATGATGACGATCGGTATGGCGGCCTGCTCGATCGAGACATTGATGGCGGTCGTGTAGTTCAGCGCCGTGTAGAAGATGACGTTGAACATCGTGAAGCCGCAGGCGCCGAGGCCGGCGACCAGCAGCCAATGCCGGCGCAGTTCAGGCCAGTCCTCGCGAAACGTCCGCCAGCCGACGGGCAGCATGATCAGCACCGCCAGCACCCAGCGCAGGAAAACCAACGTCATCGGCGACACATGGCCGACGGCAAGCTTGCCGGCCACGGAATTGCCGCCCCACAGCAGCATGGTGGAGAGCAGGAACAGATAGGCGGCTCGATGCATCGCTTAATCCTGGACCGGCAGGCGCGGCGGAAGAAGGATGCCGGCCTATTGCGATGGCGAGGCCAAGTAAATGATGCGAAAGCCGGAATTTGTTGTGCCTGGTTTGTTGTGCCCTGGGTGGTTTCGGGGACAAAGAAGGGGTCGCATCGGCCTGCACATGAGGCTATAGAGGCCTGTCGTTTCAAGCCGCCAAGGCGGCATCTCAAGGGAAAAGAACATGGCCAATGTGGTGGTCGTCGGCTCGCAGTGGGGCGACGAAGGCAAGGGCAAGATCGTCGACTGGCTGTCGGAGCGCGCCGACGTGGTCGTGCGCTTCCAGGGCGGCCACAATGCAGGTCATACCCTGGTCGTCGACGGCAAGGTCTACAAGCTTTCGCTCTTGCCGTCCGGCGTGGTCAGAGAGGGCAAGCTGTCGATCATCGGCAACGGGGTGGTCTTCGATCCGCACGCCTTCGTCGCGGAAACAAAGAAGCTCAAGGAGCAGGGCGTGGAGGTGACGCCCGAACGCCTGAAAATCGCCGAAAACACCGCGCTTATCCTGTCGCTGCACCGGGAGCTGGACGGGTTCCGCGAAGACGCCGCCTCGAATTCCGGAACCAAGATTGGCACGACCCGCCGCGGCATCGGCCCCGCATATGAGGACAAGGTGGGCCGGCGTGCGGTGCGGGTGATGGATCTGGCGGATTTGGAAACGCTTCCCCTGAAGGTCGACAGGCTGCTCACGCATCATAATGCGCTGCGCCGCGGGCTCGGCCATCCGGAAGCGACCCAGGAGGCGATCATGCAGGAGCTGACCTCGGTGGCCGGCGAGATCCTGCCTTACATGGACCGCGTCTGGAAGGTGCTCGACGACAAGCGCCGCGCGGGTGCGCGCATCCTGTTCGAGGGCGCGCAAGGCACGCTGCTCGATATCGACCACGGCACCTATCCCTTCGTCACCTCATCCAACACCGTGGCAGGGCAAGCGGCCGCCGGCTCCGGCACCGGCCCCGGCGCGATCGGCTATGTGCTCGGCATCACCAAGGCCTATACGACGCGCGTCGGCGAAGGGCCGTTCCCGACCGAGCAGAAGAATGAGGTCGGCGAGTTCCTCGGCACGCGCGGCCACGAATTCGGCGTCGTCACCGGCCGCAAGCGCCGCTGCGGCTGGTTCGACGCCGTGCTGGTGCGCCAGGCGGTGGCCGTCAACGGCATCAAGGGCATCGCGCTCACCAAGCTCGACGTGCTCGACGGGCTGGACGAGATCAAGGTCTGCACCGGCTATCGCCTCGATGGCGAGTTGATCGACTATCTGCCGGCCAGCCAGGGCGCCCAGTCGCGCGTCGAGCCGGTCTATGAGACGCTCGAAGGCTGGAAGGGAACGACGGCCGGCGCCAGGAGCTGGAACGATCTGCCGGCGCAAGCCGTCAAATATGTCCGCCACATCGAGGAGCTGATCGGCGCCCCGGTTGCACTGCTTTCCACCAGCCCGGAGCGGGACGACACGATACTTGTGACCGATCCGTTTCAAGACTAGTTTCACAGCGCTTCCAGGCGCTACGGCTGATTTGCGGCCGGCCCGGGAAAGAATTGCAGGTCGACTGACGCATGGCAGATTTCGTTGGTGTTCTGAAAAAACAGCTTGCGAAGCACAGCGAGCCCTCGCCCGAGTTGCGCAAGCGGATTTACGAGAATGCTCGTGAGATGCTGGCGAAGAAACTCGCGAACTATTCTCCGCCGTTGTCGGCCGAGGTCATCAGCAAGCAGAAACGTTCGCTCGAAGATGCCGTCGCCAGCGTCGAGCGCGAGTATGCCAAGCCTGCTCCGGCGCCCAAGCCGGCTCCAGCGGAAGATCCCCTGGCGGAGCTGGAACATATTTTTTCCTCGATCGACCGCAACAAGAACCAGCCGAGCCACGTCCGGCAGCCGTCGGTGGCGAAGCCCGAACCTGCCAAGCCGGAGCCCTTCAAGCCGGAGCCCTTCAAGACGGCGCCCGCACCGGCGCCGGTGAAGGCGGAACCGAGCTGGCAAGGCGCAGCAAAGACGGAACCAAGCTGGCAAGGGGCAACGAAGACTGAGCCCGGCGGCTGGCACAAGGTGCCCGCGGCACCGCCGCCCATGCCCTCGCCGCGCGAGGACGATGTCGGCCTGCCCGGGATGAACGCCGCCGAACCGGACGAGGACAGCGATGTCTTTGCCAATGACGAGCAGCCGGCCGATACTTTCCAGCGGCTGCGGCCTGCGCCGCGCAAGCGCAGCTATGGCGGGTTGATTGCTGCCGTTGTCGCATTGCTGGTGCTGGCCGGCGGCGGGTACGGCGTTTGGCTGAACAAGGATGCGTTCAGCTCCATGCTCGGCTTGAAGGGCGGCAGCAGCCAGACCGTCTCGACCGAGCCTCTGGTCAAGCC